>JAEEOD010000176.1 GCA_016284115.1 Bacteroidaceae bacterium | reverse complement strand
CCAGGAATGACTTGTCGTTCATTGCTCTGTTCTTTCCAATCCAGGACAAAAGGATAAAAATTGTTGCCTTTGAAGTACATCATAGGGTATATTTGGTCTTGTATGCCTTCTCCCATCCAACCCACCACATCTTGCTTCACAGCATTGTAAGCATTCCAACCTCTTGAGGGGTAGCGAGTGGTATCATCATATTTGCCCACAGGACTTGTACTAACCTTTACCCACGGTTTCAAAGCTTTAACACCTTTATATATAGTACGGACGATTTCAGTGATATTGTCCCTGCGCCACTGGTCGATGTTCCTTCCATTTCCATATTTGCGATATTCGTTCCTATCAGGGAATTGAGGCGAGTTCTCAGGATAACGTAAGTAGTCGTAATGCACCCCATCCACGTCGTAGTTCTGCACTATCTCACGCGTAATGTCCATTAAGTATTTCTTGGTGTCAGGATGTCCTGGATTTAGGAAATACTCACGCTTATAGGCTACTGTAATGCTCGGTCTTTTCTTAGTTACCGAGTTGTTACCCAGAGCATTCACATGGGTACGGTTGCCCAAAGGAATAGCCACAATCCATGCATGGCACTCCATGCCTCGCTTGTGGCATTCTTCCACTACAAAAGCCAAAGGATCGTAACCAGGGTTGCCACCTACCTTTCCAGTTAGTATGGAGTTATAAGGTTCGTAGGCAGACTTATATATTACATCGCCTCGTGTTCGAGCTTGAAAAAGAACTGTGTTGAAATTAGCCATCTTCAGCTTATCGAGCATTTCCAATAATTCCTCCTTCTGTCGTCTAATTCCCTCTGCATTGGTAGCTTTTGTCTTGGGCCAGTCCAAGCCATATACGGCAGTTATCCAAGCTGCCCTCACTTCGTGTTTGGGGGTATGTTTCTGGCCCATCAGAAGTTGGCCACAGAGCAAAAATAATATAATAAGTACTTTTGTTTTCATGCTGCAAAGATAATGCAAGTCGAATACAGAACAAAATATGCAAGCATATTTTTTATGTTGAGACGCAGCTTATCTTATTTAAAAATTATAATAATCTTTTATGATATCAAGCTATTCTCACTTTTTGATATTTTTCTTTTAATTTGTTTCTTTATTCCGATTCTATCTATTAATTTTGCAACGTTTAAGCAACAACAATAGGTATTTGTTATTATGATAACGTTTTTCTTAGCAGTTTTGGCATTAATAGCTGGCTACATGTTCTATGGTAAGTTCGTGGAGCGAGTGTTTGCCCCTGATAATCGTAGAACACCAGCCATGTCGATGACAGATGGTGTGGATTACATCCCCCTGCCTTTGTGGAAGATTTTCATGATTCAATTTCTCAATATAGCTGGCACTGGTCCTATCTTTGGCGCTATAATGGGTGCTAAGTTTGGCCCGTCGGCATATCTTTGGATCGTATTTGGATGTATTTTTGCTGGTGCTACCCACGACTATCTTGCCGGCATGATATCTGTTCGTAACAAGGGTGTCGGACTTCCAGATATTATTGGCAAATACCTCGGAGGACGTGCCAAGAAATTGATGTTGTTGTTTACTGTGTTACTACTCATCATGGTAGGAGCAGTGTTTGTGTATAGTCCTGCCATCATATTGAGTGGTATGATAGGCAGTTTCATGTTTTGGGTGATCATTATCTTCGTCTATTATTTCATCGCCACCATGATGCCTATTGACAAGATTATCGGCAAGATATATCCTATATTCGCTTTTGCCTTGCTGTTTATGGCTGTTGCAGTATTTGTGGCGTTATTGGTAGTTATGCCTGATATCCCAGAAATATGGGAAGGTATCGACAATAGGAATCCAAAGATGGGTCCAATTGTACCTATTTTATTTATAACGATAGCCTGTGGTGCTATCAGTGGATTTCATGCTACACAGAGTCCTTTGATGGCTCGTTGTATTAAGCACGAGAAACTTGGGCGTCCCATATTTTACGGTGCTATGATTACTGAGGGTATTGTTGCACTGATCTGGGCTACGGTGGCTTCTTACTTCTTCTATGGAGGTGGAGCCGCAGAACTGGGAGCCGATACATCGGCTAGTGCTCCGCAGATAGTGAATATTGTGTCAAAGAGTTGGTTGGGTGTATTGGGTAGTATACTTGCTTTGTTGGGTGTGGTGGCTGCTCCTATCTCAACTGGTGATACAGCTATGCGAAGTGCTCGTCTAATTATTGCAGATTTCATCCGTTTGAGTCAGCGAAGCATACTCAATCGTTTGCTTATCAGCGTTCCTTTGTTTATAGTAACCGTTCTGGTGTTGTGGTATAATATCGCTGATGTCGATGGCTTCAATAAAATTTGGAATTATTTCGGATGGGCCAACCAGGCATTGTCTATTTTTACCCTTTGGGCGATAACCGTGTATCTTGCTCATAAGCGGAAACCATTCATCATTACTTTGATACCCGCTTTATTTATGACCTTTGTTTGTAGTACTTTCTTGCTGATATCACCCATTGCCTTTGGCTTAGGTAGTATGATATCCTACGGCATTGGTGGTTGCATCTTAATTGTTGCCATTATCTGGTTTGCAAGATGGTATTACAAAAATATAGTAAGGTGACGTTTTGCATTATAAAAAATAGATCTTTGGATAAGATAGGCTAATTCTCATTATAAAAAATATGCAGGCTTATTTTGTTCTGTATTCGACTTGCACTATCTTTGCATCAAGAAATGTAACTGAGCTATGAAGGATGTAAAGATAGCTGTGGCAGGAACAGGCTATGTAGGCTTGAGCATTGCCACTTTGTTGAGTCAACGCCATGAGGTGACAGCAGTAGATATTGTACCTGAAAAGGTAGCAATGATCAATGCAAAAAAATCTCCTATTGTAGATAAGGAGATAGAGGAGTTTCTTGCTACCAAGCCTTTGAAGTTGAAGGCTACGCTTGATGCTGAAGAGGCTTATCGTGATGTCGACTTTGTTGTGATAGCTGCTCCTACCAACTATGACAGCATGAAGAACTTCTTTGATACCAGTGCTGTAGAGACAGTGATATCACTAGTATTAAAAGTGAACCCCCATGCCATTATGGTGATTAAATCTACCATTCCAGTGGGCTATACTGAAAGTATCCGTCAACGTACAGGCAGTAAGAATATCCTTTTCTCTCCAGAATTTCTGCGCGAGAGTAGGGCGTTGTACGACAATCTCTATCCAAGTCGTATTATTGTGGGTACCGACCTCCAAGATGCTCGTTTGGTGGAAGCTGCTCATACCTTTGCCGATTTGTTGCAAGAGGGCGCTTTGAAACAGGATATACCTACTTTGTTTATGGGCTTTACTGAAGCTGAGGCTGTTAAGTTGTTTGCCAACACCTATCTCGCTTTGCGTGTGAGCTTTTTCAACGAGTTGGATACCTATGCTGAGATGAAGGGTCTAAACACACAATCCATTATCGATGGTGTATGTTTGGATTCGCGCATAGGTAATCACTACAACAACCCATCATTTGGATATGGCGGTTATTGCTTGCCAAAAGACACCAAGCAGTTGTTGGCGAATTATTCGGATGTGCCTCAGACATTGATACAGGCGATTGTGGAGAGCAACCGTACGCGTAAGGATTTCATTGCTGATAGGGTGCTGAGGATGGCTGGCTACTATGATTATTACAACCGTGGTGATTATAACCTTGCTGAGGAGAAGCAATGTGTGATTGGTGTGTATCGTCTCACGATGAAGAGCAATAGTGATAATTTCCGTCAGAGCAGTATTCAGGGCATCATGAAACGTATTAAGGCTAAAGGTGCCGTGGTGATTGTGTATGAACCTTCGTTACCAGATGGTACTACATTCTTTGGTAGTCGTGTTGTGAATGACTTGGATGAGTTCAAACGGCAGAGTCAGGCGATCATTGCTAATCGCTATGACAAATGCTTGGATGATGTTCAGGAGAAGGTATATACGAGAGATATCTTCAGAAGAGATTAACAATAAAGGCTCCCACTCGGGAGCCTTTTCAATTTATGCATTTTGGTAGAGATATCGCTTGATAGATTTCTTTGGGGTCTTCTCGAATTCCTCATAGAAAATCTTGATACGGTTGATTTGACAATAATTAGGCAACTTCTGGTTCAACTGGACACGATTTTCTTCCATTACAGCAGCCATCTTTCCATTTACAATGCCTTCCTTGTTGGCAAGATCGAAATCTGGATACACCAAACCCACCAATTTGCCTTCCTGCTGGATGACGATAGACTCTGCCACGTATGGCATGCTGCCCAGTTCGCTCTCAATCTCCTCAGGATAGATGTTCTGACCATCAGGTCCAAGAATCATGTTCTTAGAACGACCACGAATAGTAAGGTTACCCTCTTCATCCAATACGCCTAAGTCACCTGTATGCAACCAACCATCGGGAGTAAGAGCAGCCTTCGTAGCTTCCTCGTTCTTATAATAGCCTAACATCACATTCATACCCTTGGTGAGAATCTCGCCAGGAATATTATGTGGATCAGGAGAATCTATCTTAATTTCCATTCGTGGAGCAGCTTTTCCACATGAATAAGGTTTATATTTATCCCATCCCTCATAAGAGATGATAGGAGCGCATTCAGTCATACCATAGCCTACAGTGTATCTAAAGTTGATGGAACGTAGGAACGACTCCACTTCTTTGTTAAGTGGTGCACCACCCATGATAACCTCTATGAAATTGCCGCCAAAGCCAGCCGTAACCTGGTCATAGATACGTTTCTTCACAATATCGCTCAGCACCGGAAGGTTGAGCATCAGTTGCGCCCAGATATTCTTTTCTAATTGTGGCAAAACCTTTTTCTTGATAATCTTCTCCACAACTAAAGGTACAGCGATAACAATGCGAGGCTTTACGTCGGCAAAAGCCTGAGCTATAATCTTTGGAGAAGGAATGCGGGTAAGGAAATAAACATGGCAACCGACTACGAACTCGTACAGGAATTCAAACGACATACCAAAGGTATGTGCCATAGGTAAGATGCTTACCACTTTATCACCAGGAATCAAAGTGAGCACACTCTTAGCAAACTCCATGTTAGACCATAAGGCACGGTAAGGAATCATCACACCTTTAGAAGAACTAGTGGTCCCCGATGTGTAGTTGATCATAGCTAATTCGTCAGGACTTTGTTCCTTATAATACTGTACATGCTCAGGGCGGAAATTCTTAGGATATTTTTTACCGAAGATTTCGTTTAGATGTTCGCGTGCATGCAATAGTTTCTTGTTGCGTGCCACCAGAACTGAGAAGTCGGTCATCAGAATAATACCTTCCAACTTAGGCATTTCTTGCTCATTGAGGTCTTCCCACACTCTGTCACCTACATACAACATTCGGGCATCGGAGTGGTTCACGATGTGGTGAATGTTGTCGGCTTTAAACTCATGGAGGATAGGTACTACAATAGCTCCATAGGATAAAATGGCCAGATAGGTCACTCCCCAATGTGAAGAGTTTCTACCGCAAATAGCAATCTTATCGCCTTTCTTTACACCAGCCTCTTCAAGGAAGATGTGCACTTTTTCAATCTTGCGCGCCACATCTTTATATTGAAGGGTCGCACCATTATAATCGGTAAGGGCGTCTAAGTCCCAGTTCTTTTTAATCGAGTCTTCAATTAATTGCAAAAAGCTTTGTTCCATGTCAATAATTGCACAAATTCTATATTTTTGTGCAAAGATATACCTTTTGTATCAAACCACAAAATAAAAATGAGGGATTTTTTTCTTTAGCTACGTTTATTTAAAAAGTCTTGGAAAGCCTGTTTGTAGCTATCACCTATGGGAATGTAGGTGTTACCGAAAACTATACGATTATGCTCGATAACCCTAATTTTTTCTTTTTGAACGATATACGAACGATGTACCCGCAAAAACCTGTCAGCTGGCAGCATTTCTTCAAGTGATTTCATGCTCATGAGGGATATGATGGGCTTAGGAGAATTTTCTTCGTAAATTTTCACGTAGTCCTTCAGCCCTTCAATAAATAGGATTTTTTTTAGTTCGATTTGGATGAGTTTATATTCGCTCTTGACAAAGATGCTTTGTATCTCTTCTGCCTTTTCGGTCTTATCTGTTTGCTGACTTTGCTCTATCAACTTGAACCATTCCTGTGCCTTGTTGGCGGCTTGTAGGAAATCGGGGTAAGAGATGGGCTTGAGCAGATAGTCGAGGGCATTGACTTTGTAGCCATCAAGGGCATACTGATTGAAGGCAGTGGTGAATACTACACGTGTTTGGGGAGGTATCATGCGAGAGTAATCCAATCCGTTCAGTTCAGGCATCTGGATATCTAAAAATACTAAATCAACAGGATGGTCGTGCATCTCTTGCATGGCTTGTACGGCATTACTATAGGCACCCACCAGTTCCAGGAAGGGAGTCTTTTTGACATAACTTGCCATCAGCCCTAATGCCAAAGGCTCGTCATCTACCACTGCACATTTGATGTTTGCCATAATGGATGCAAAGGTAATAAAATTATTGAAAATACTAGCTCAATTTGTCCTAATCTCTAACGAAGAAGAATATTCTGTGCCGTCATTGTTGAGGCCATAGTGCCATGAGTATTTATTGGGATACGAAAGGTCGAGGCGTTTCTGCACTTGTTCCAAGCCAATACCACTGCCACTCTTGTCGTATCCCACCTTGCGATGGTTGCTGTTCTGGATAAGACAACGCACGGTGTCTTGCACCTCACTAAAACGAATCTTGATGAAACTAGGCTCTGTAGGAGAGATGCCATGTTTGAATGCATTTTCCACTAATGATATAAATATAAGTGGTGCAATAGGTGTCTGACTATTGGGGTCGAGATCGTATTCTGTTACTACTGTCACATTGCTACTGAGACGGATGCGCATCAGTTCGATATAGCTTTGGATAAATTCCATCTCTTTGCTTAGGGCTGTAAATTGCTCTTTGTCTTCATAGAGTACATGACGCAATAGTTTACTGAGCTCTTGTACAGATTCTTGCGCTTTGTCGGTATCAAAGGCGATCAGAGCATATATATTATTTAAGGTATTAAGCAGAAAGTGAGGGTTCAATTGACTACGAAGGTTCTGCAACTCTGATTCCGTCAAAGCTTTTTCTGCCTCCTTGCGTGAGGTTTCTGATTTTCGCCATTCTTCACTTACCCTAATTAAAGACGAGATAATGGTAATGATGATCAAAGGGAAAGCATCACGTATAATCTCTATCCAGATGGGAGGTCTGAAATCAATATTCCAAGGATCGGGACCCTCATTAGACTCTATGGGGAATCGTTCTACGTAATAACGAAACCAGTGCTCGCCCCACCAATGATAGCTGATAGATAAACCGAAAATGACAAGTATGTTCAGAAAAAGATAGATAGTCGTCTTGTGTTTGAGCAGGAAATTGGGTACTAACCAAAGATAATTGATGTAGAATACCAGCATCCATACACCATACCAGAACCCACCGTAAAGCAGGTATTTGGAAAAGGATAAACTGAAACCGCTACGTATCATCATAACGTATGGGAGCACCCCAATGATGCCCCATACCGCAATGTGAATAATCCACCTTTTTTTTAACTCAATCTTTGGCATAGTGATGCAAATATACAAAGAATTATTCGTATCTCAAAGCCTCGATAGGGTCTAAGTTTGCAGCTTTCTTTGCTGGATACCAACCAAAGAACATGCCAATAAGGACGCATACGCTGAACGATAATATCACAGATCCTGTTGAGATAGATACAGATACCTGGTCGGACAACATGCCTACCAAAGCTCCCAATCCATAGCCTAGTATAATTCCGATGATACCACCTGTGACGCATATCAACACTGCTTCAATCAGGAACTGACTCAGGATATCGATGCCACGAGCACCCACTGACATGCGTAGACCAATTTCTTTAGTACGCTCTGTAACTGATACATACATAATGTTCATGATACCAATACCGCCTACCACGAGTGAAATACCTGCAATGGCAGCCAACAGCATGGTCATCATACCAGTTACGGTTGAGATGGTGCTCATGATCTCCTCCATTGAGCTTAATGTAAAGTTATTTTCATCACCATCCTTCAGACGGTGGTTACGACGCAGCACATCCTCAATCTCGTTCATAGCCAGCTGGGTGTCAGCCTCGCTGGTAGCACTACACTGAATACCCTGTAAATGACTTTGTGAAAGCATACGCTTCATCACAGTGGTGAATGGTGCCAGTACAATTTCGTCCTGATCCATACCCATTGAGTTTGTACCTTTGCTTTCCAATACACCTACTACTCTGAACGGAATCTGATTCACGCGGATAGTTTTACCAATCGGGTTCTCATTAGGAAAGAGGTTGTCTACGATGGTCTTGCCTAATACAAGTACCTTGGCAGAAGTCTTAACATCCTGTTCTGTGAACATATTACCCTCAGCCATCTCCAACTGGCGTATTTGCAGGTAGTCGGCACTACAGCCTGTAACTGATGAAGGGTAGTTGTTGTTACCTGCCACTAATTGGCCAGAGCTTGATACGCTAGGACTTACATATGTTACATGGGTACACTCGTTACGGATGGACTCATAGTCTTCCATCTTCAAGGTTTGCATGGAGCTGGCATCCATACGTTGTCCGGCTCTACGCTCGCCTCCAGGGTTGATCATAATCATATTAGAACCCATAGAGGAAATCTGACTGGTGATCTGCTCCTGTGTACCTTGGCCGAATCCCAACATGGCAATCACTGATGCAATACCGATGATGATACCCAGCATGGTAAGCAGAGAGCGAGTCTTGTTGTTGTAGATTGCCTTCAAGGCTATTTTGAAAAGATTTGCGTAATTCATAATGCTTATGTTTTATACATCTTCTGGTATTGGCAATGAAGCCAATGTCTCAGCTGCATTTAAAATATTATTATTCAAAACATCATCCTTGATCTTGCCATCTCGCAGGGTAATGGTACGACTGCTGTATTGTGCAATCTCAGGATTATGAGTCACAAAAATA
>JAEEOD010000175.1 GCA_016284115.1 Bacteroidaceae bacterium | reverse complement strand
CTTTGTTTTTCAGGATCAAGTCGTATGCTGATATGTCCGAAGAGAAGTTTTCACCTCGCTTCACAACACTGTCGATGGCGTGACCTTTCTTGTCGATAGAGAAATAGCCATTGTGTACTTGGTCTGCCGTGAAGCGTTTCAGGTAGCGCTGATAGTCATCTTCAAAGAGTGAAAGGTTCTCATTGAGGAAACGGGTATATTCCTCTTCAAATACCTTCCAGAGAAAGCCTTTCACAACCTCTCCCTGTTCGTCGTAGCCCTTATAGTTGGCTACTTCGTCGATGAAGAGAAGTGAGAGCGTCTTAATTCCCTGCTTGTAGAGTGTGGCTTCCTTCTCAAAGTGCGAACGGATGGTTTCTCTCACTTGAATACGCTGAATCTGTTGTTCAGACACATCGCCCATAACCTCACCCTTACGCAGCGTGTCACCATTCATGAAATAGACCGTGTTGGTCAAAGGGTTAATGTCGGTAATGATAAAATCCTTGTAGGCAGGAAGACCAGATGTATCATAAAGCGAATCGTTCTGCCCGAACTTGCAGATTTGCCTACGGGTGTTGCTCGCACCCTTTACTTCAATCTCCAGCCTTACTTCTGGAGCCTTATTCTTCGAGAGAACAATGCTGTCAAAGTAGATATAACTCTGGTTGCCTAATAGGTTTTGTAGGGTAATACCCTTCACCTGTATCTTCTTCACCAACCGCTGACGGTAAGCATCAAAGGCGTCCAGTGCATAGACGCAGTTGTGTGAGGTTTTATGAGTTGCCGAATAGTTCAGCACAAACAGCGGTTTGAAGTTCTTCAACGCACGTTGTGTGGCTGCACCTTCCATCTTCTGTGGCTCATCCATGATGATAATAGGACGGTTGGCAGCAATCACGTCGATAGGACGACGGCTCTGGAAATCATCACGCTTGGAATAGATGATACGGCTCTCCTTATTGGCTGCACCTTCCTTGAAGGAGGTGTTGAACGCCTGCACATTGATAATCATCACATTGATGCTGGCATCACTGCTGAATGAGTCTATCTGTGTCAGGTTGCCGCTATTATAGATGAAGAATCGGGCTTTCTTGCCGTACTGCTCCATGAAGTGGTCTTCCAGCATTGTGAAACTCTTATACACGCCCTCACGGATGGCGATACTCGGCACCACAACGATGAATTTGCTCCACCCATAGCGTTTGTTCAGTTCAAACATCGTCTTGATATAGACGTAAGTCTTACCCGTACCTGTTTCCATCTCTATGTCGAGGGAGCAAGCACCCAAGCCATCGGGCTTACTCAGTGACTTACTCTGTGGGATGTTACCATCCACTTGCAGCTGTTTGATGTTGTCAAGCAGTTGCTTGTCACTCAGTTCCACATCAGCATTGCGCCATCCCACATATTCCTCTTCAAACGTAAACTGTCCCTTGCGTTTGCCAAGGTCGCGACGGTACTGTGCATTGGTCTTCGATGGTTGTCCGGCAAACACGTTTACCGTCTGCTCTACAGCATCCGTCTGGTATTGTTGTATTTTGAATTTAAACTTCATGCTTTATCAACCTCCTTCAATGATTCTGCTTTCTTTTCGTCAGCTTCTGCCTTATCAATCAGTTCTGCCTTTTTCTCCACATCTGATTCTACTCCTGCCAAAGTTCTATAGCATTTTGCTCTATTCACATATGCTTCTTTTAAATTATCATCTATTAATATAGCAAAACTAAAATCAGAAACAGCTCCAATATCGTTATTTTGTGCAGCTAATATTTCTCCTCTTGTCACATAACAAACCGAACTGTTTTTATCTATCATGATGGCAATGTTTATGTATTCTAGAGCCTTTGCATATTCGCCCTTTCTTAATAAAATATTAGCCAAATTATTGTAGGCCTTAGCATTGCCTGGCCTAATTTCAATCACCTTACAATAATCAACAAAGGCACCATCGTCATCTCCCATATTACTTTTTAAAATTCCACGATTAAAAAGAGCATCAACATGGGTCGGAACTAATTCTATTGTTTTATTAAAATCTTCTAATGCACTTTTGCTATCATTCATTTCATACTTTAGATTACCTCTTTTAAAATATGCGTCTGCAAAATCCGGATTGCAAGTTATTGATTTGTTAAAATCATCTAAAGCTCCTCTCTTATCTCCCTTTTTCATTTTTAAGAAGGCTCTATTAGAGAAAGCAACAGGAGAATTTGGATTTAGCTCTATAGCTTTTTCATAGTCAGCCATAGCACCATTAGTATCGCCCAATGATGATTTTAAATTACCTCGATTATTATATATGTCAGCACTATTATCAGGAGTTAATTCGATTGCCTTATTAAAATCATCCAGAGCTTCATTTAAGTTCCCTATATTCGTATTCAATATAGCACGGTTATTATATGCCCCTGCAAATACAGGATCCAATAGTATTGCTTGTGTATATAATTCTATAGCTCTAACTGGATTTTTATCATGTTCTGCTAAAGCTTCTGTAAATAATTGGCTCGCTTTAGCTTCTTTTGCAGCCTTTTCTGCAGCAATTGCATCCTTATTTATTCTTTCCTCAATTGCAGTTACATGCTTTTTAAGTCCCTCTATATCCACGACAGCTTGCTTTGCTTGTACTGCTTGTGTGGTAGCTTCTTGGGCTTGCTTTTCTGCAGAATTTGCTTGTTGTTTTACATCATCAAGCATTCTCTCCATAAAGTTCTCATTTCTCCTACTCAAAATCAAAGGAATAGCAATGCCAATAACAGCCATCATTAATCCCATTATAGTTAACCACTGAGATAAATCATCGTTAAAGTCTGCTACTTTTGCCCTAACATCCCCACGATACAATTCTATCTCCTTTTCCATCCTATCAAGTTGCGCTTTCATTGCTTCGTTCTCTGCTTGTAACTGCTTGATGGATTCTTGCTGATTAGTGGTAACTTGGGTAGATGTTTTTTGAGGCTGTCCTTGTATTGAGACTATTTTAGGCTGCTGCCCGAAAATACTCAGGCAGACAAACAACAATAAATATATGGTTATCTTTATTTTTTTCATAAACCACTCTATAACAAACTAAAAACCTGCACGAACCACAGATACTATATCCAACTCTTCCTTGGTAATACCTAGCTCTTTTCTCATCTCATTGAAAATGTCCGTTTGATATCTCGTCTGTTCCTCTAACGTCAGAGGTTCACTCTGAAGAGTTTTTTGGACGATGTCATTATAGTATTGGTTAATTAAACCAGACAATTTTGAGCCTGCATATAATAAGAGTTTATTAGTGCTAGCTTGTAAAAGCAAAAAATTATCTCTGTTACCATCATTTATCATTGTTTGAAGGGCTTCGATATATTCATAGTAAACCCTTCTTCGAATATCTTCTAACTTTGCTTTTTTATCATTTTCATATTCTTTTCGTTTTCCCAAATATGAAAATAGACTAGGAATCAAAGCTCCTATACATGCGGAACCAGCAGCTATCAAGGCTGTAAGTATTGTATTATCCATTATGATTTGATATTAAATGATTCTTCTTACAGTGTCCTTGCTATACTCTTCCCAAATCTGCTCGAAGTTGTCGGCAACCTGATCGTTGGCGAGGCTGCTGTCACGCATCACAAAGTAGTATGGGTGCAGACGGGCTATTTCCGTGATGGTCGTTTCATTGACTTCTTCATCGAAGCAAGCCATCAGATAACCATCGCTGACACTCCAGACTGCCTTTCCTGCAATGCTGCGCTTTTCAATCTTGGCTGACAGTTCAATGCCAAGTTCTATCATTGTCTGGAAAAGAAGGTCTTCGCCATCGTTTCCAAGGCGGTCAGGCTTGATGTTATCGTCAAAGAGTTTTTGCTCATTGAACTCCGCTGGGGTGTAATAGACATCCTGCATGTTCGATGAATCAAGTTTCAGCACACGGAAGCCTGTGTCAAGGTCTTGGGTGGTTAGTGGTGATTCCTCTTTGATTTTCTTTCCTGCACGACGAATGCGCTCTTTGCCTATTTCACAAAGATTGCCATATTTATTATCAACATTTTCTGGTATTTGTACCAAGATGAATTTACGGTGAGCACTATCGGAAGCGTTGTGCTGCATCACAGCATGGGCAGTTGTGGCAGAGCCCGAGAAAAAGTCGAGTACAGTACTATTCTCATCGGTTGCAATCTGAACAATGCGATTAAGCAAACGGACTGGCTTAGGCGTATCAAATGGAATATCACCGTCAAAGAGTGCTTTCAATTCTTTTTTTGCCTCGTCTGTATGTCCAACTTCAGTATGAGGCCACAGGTTAGTCACCATCAACCCATCTACATCAGCCAAATAAGTTTTTCGACGTATACCTCCCTTTCCATCATTTCCCGTAAAATAAAGCTTTGGCCAAGGCGCACTTTTGAACACTTCCTGTGCT
>JAEEOD010000174.1 GCA_016284115.1 Bacteroidaceae bacterium | reverse complement strand
CGAAATGATGATGGTGTCATAGCTCAGTTGGTAGAGCAAAGGACTGAAAATCCTTGTGTCCCCGGTTCGATTCCTGGTGACACCACCAATCAAAGAAAGAGTATTAGTTTGCAAATAAAACCCTGAACAACGTCAATGGAGTTCAGGGCTTTATTTTTTTATAACAATTACCAATATGAAGATTAACAAAGTACATCATGTAGCAGTGCTCTGCTCTGACTACCAAAGAAGTCTCCAGTTCTACACCCAGGTATTGGGTTTAGAAGTGTTGGGCGAGCATTACAGAGCAGAGCGGGATTCTTACAAGACTGATCTTGCCTTGCATGGGGAGTTTATTATCGAGCTGTTTTCCTTCCCTAATCCTCCAAAACGTGTCACCAATCCAGAAGCAGCTGGCTTGCGTCACTTGGCTTTTGAGGTGGATGACATCGATGCCAACTTAGCTGAACTCGATAGTATGGGCATTGAGCATGAGGCGCCTCGCATCGACCCATTCTCTGGCAAGCGCTTTGTCTTCTTTGCTGACCCAGATGGTTTGCCAATAGAATTTTACGAAAGTTAAAAAGAAAAGAAAAGAAAGCTCTCCATTTGGCAATTCTTTCACTTATTTGTATTTTTGAGCCCTAATTTAATAAATAAGGTAAAAATCGTCTTTTATGAATTATAAACTAGTCGTGCTAACACTACTTGCATCAGCACTATTGGGCTGTAACGGGAATAGTAAATCTGATGAAGGTGCATCCCAACCAGACTTTGTGTCGAATGAAGGTGGTGTTTATGTGCTACCTGAATCGCAACTCTCGAAAAAGATAAAGGTTTCTACTGTAGAGCCTCAAACACTGGATATACAGGTTCGAACTACTGCCTCGGTGGGTCCTAAGTCGGGGTATCTTGCTGATATAGGATTGCCTTTCGGGGGAAGAGTGGTTCGCTCGTTTGTCAAGTTGGGCGACCAAGTAGGTCGTGGACAGGCTCTTTTTGAAGTCAACTCATCCGATTACATGGAGGCTGTGAAAGCATACCTTGAAAGTCGCAGCGCCTCCGACCTTGCCACAGCTAACCAACGACGAAAAGAGACCTTACACCAAAGGGGTATGCTCTCAGACCGTGAATGGGAGGAGATTTGTGCCGAAACACGCAATGCTGAGAATGCTTGTGAGATAGCTCGACGCAGTTTGGCACAGTTCAATGTGGACCCTACTAACGTGCATGCCGGTGAGCCGTTGCGGGTGGTCTCCCCTATTGCCGGACGTGTTGTCCGCAACGAGCTGGTGATTGGTGGCTATCTCAGCGAGGAAGACGATGCCCCCATGACCGTAGCAGACCTCTCTACCGTATGGGTCACTGCTAATGTGAAGGCGTCACAAATTTCAGGACTGACGCTTGGTCAGATGGTGCAGGTGGAAATTGAAGCTGGACATCAAGTGAATGGAAAGATTTTCTATTTGGGTGAATTGCTGGACGAGAAAACTCAAACGCTGCCGGTGGTAATTGAATGTGCCAATACCGAGCGACTGCTAAAGCCTGGCATGTTTGTGTCTGCTGTTTTTGAGCGCCATGCAACATCTGCATTGATTGTTCCTTCTTCTGCCATTTTCCAAGGAGAAGGTAGCAAGTTCGTGTATGTTCAGGACTCCCCTGGACAATTCAATAAAGTTCAGGTGGTGGCAGAGAACATCGAGAAGGGACAGAGCCGCATTTTATCAGGTCTCTCAGGCGGAGAAACCATTATCGTTGACGGTGGTATTTATTTAAGCGAATAAAAACATGGAACGACTCATTAAATACGTTCTCAAACGCAGAGGGCTGATTGCCGTAATCTTTCTTGTTGTGTCTGTCTTCGGTATCTATTCCTGGACAAGACTGTCTATTGATGCCTACCCTGACATAGCAGATGTAACTGTACAGGTGGTGACACAAGTACCGGGATTGGCCGCTGAGGAAGTGGAGCAGCAGATATCTATACCACTGGAACGAGCACTCAATGGTCTGCCGTCGCTTAACATCATGCGAAGTAAAAACGCTTTCGGTCTTTCTATCATCGTCCTTGTATTCCAAGACGGAACGGAAGATTACTGGGCACGTCAGCGCGTGCGCGAGTGCATTGAAGGTGTTGACTTGCCTTATGGTGCAGAGCCAGAACTTAATCCTCTTACATCGCCCACAGGCGAGATATACCGCTATGTACTGGTGGGTAAAGGAAAGTCGCTTCGTGAACTGACGGAAATCAACAAATGGACGGTCATTCCTACCCTGCAACAGATTCAAGGCGTTGCGGCCGTCAGCAACTATGGTGGTCTGACCACCCAGTATCAGCTCGAAATAGACCCTCAACGACTTATAGAATACGACTTGTCGCTCTCAGATATTGAGGATGCGCTGGAAAACAATAACTCCAATGCTGGCGGTAGTATGATCAGCATGGGTGAAATGAGCTATGTGGTGCGTGGCGTGGGCTTGATTCATGATTTGGAAGACATGGGCGACATTGAAGTCAAGAACGTTGACGGAATTCCGGTCTTCTTGCGTGACTTGGGTGAACTGCGTTATGGTAACTTGGAGCGAAAGGGTATCCTTGGCTATATAGATGACGAGGTTTCTATTGACGATGGCGTGGAAGGCATCGTGCAGATGCTGCGCTACCAGAATCCTTCGGAAGTGCTGAAAAAAGTGCACAAAGTAGTGGATGAACTGAACCACGATGGTTTACCGGAAGGTGTGGAGATTCGCACCTTCATGGACCGCACGAATCTGGTGGGAACCACTCTCAGCACCGTTGAGCATACTTTGCTCTTCGGAATGTTGTTAGTCATTGGCATCCTGCTCATCTTCCTCGGAAGTCCGAAGAGCGCGCTTATCGTTGCCGCCACCATTCCTATCTCGCTGCTGGTGGCTTTTATCTTGATGCATCTGACGGGCATACCTGCCAACCTGCTTAGTTTGGGAGCTATAGACTTTGGTATTCTGGTAGATGGCTCTATCGTGATGATAGAGACCATATTGAAACTACGAGAGGAAGATCCGACAGCACCACTAACCGGAAGGGAAACGCTCAACCGCATCATGGAAGTAGCCAAACCTATTTTCTTCGCCACACTCATCATCATTGTGGCTTATATGCCGCTGTTTGCTTTTGAGCGCATAGAGAAGAAACTATTCACCCCGATGGCATTCACCGTAGGTTATGCTTTGGTGGGTGCTCTGTCGGTGGCATTGCTCTTGATACCAGGTTTGGCTTACACTATCTACCGCAAACCGCAGAAGGTATATCACAACAAGGTAGTGACCCGTCTGAACACGTTCTACAGGATACAAACCGATTTGCTGTTAGATACACCCAAGAGAATCTATGGTTTTATTGCTGTTGTGGCCGTAGCGGTAATTGTAATGATTATCACTGTTGGCAAGGACTTCCTCCCCAATCTCGATGAAGGTGGTATCTGGATTCAGGTACAAACACCTCCGGGCATCTCTTTGGAGAAATCAACGAAGATGGCGGAAGAACTGCGTAAAAAGCTGAAGGAGTTTGACGAAGTAACGTATGTGATGACACAGGAGGGACGTGACGATGAAGGTGCCGAGGCTTTCACCTCGTCGCATATTGAAGTATGCATCGGACTGAAGCCTTACTCTCAGTGGAAATGGGGTAAGGATAAGGACGACCTTATCGCCCAGATGGCTGATACCATTGCCCAAATGCCAGGCTACCGTGTGGGTTTCTCGCAACCAATCATAGATATGGTGATGGATCAGATAGCTGGCTCACATAGCGACCTGGCTATGAAGATATATGGCGAAGACCTGATAGAGGGCCGTCGAATTGCTGAAGAGGTTGAGGAAATTCTCGCAGGCATCCCAGGCGCTACCGACGTGATTATCGACCAGGAACCGCCACTTCCGCAACTCCAGATTACGGCCAACCGTGAGAAGGCAGCATACTATGGTGTTAGCATTGCTGAAATTGCTCAGCTTGTGGAAACAGCCATAGGTGGACGCGCTGTTTCTAAAATATACATCGACAATCGTGTGTATGATGTCATCTGTCGCTTTAGAGAAGATGTGCGTGACACCCCTGAGAAGATTGCTGCACTGACGCTTACTACAGCATCAGGAGCACACATTCCTCTTTCTGCCGTAGCAGAAGTAAATACACGATTAGGAGCCAGCTTCATTACCCGAGAGATGGGCAAGAGGCAATTGACGGTACGCGTCAACTTGCGAGGAAAAGACCTTTCAACATTCTTGGATGAAGCGAATGCCAAGATACGCGATGGTGTGAAATATGACCATACAAAGCATACACTCAAGTGGGATGGTCAGTTTGAAAACCAACAGCGAGCTTATACCCGACTGGCTATCATCATCCCATTCGTACTGGCCGTGATGTACATCTTGCTGTATGGTGCATTCCACGATTTCCGCCAAGCTGGCTTGCTCATTGTTTTGTTGCCTCTATCTCTCTTTGGAGGTTTGCTGGCACTCAACTTACGAGGGATGACATTCAACGTATCTTCTGCGGTAGGATTTATAGCCCTTTTCGGTCTGACTATCCAGAACGGAGTGATTATGATATCGCATATCAATCATCTGCGTGGGAGGGGTACTGACCTGCGTACCGCCGTCATTGGTGGTGCATCCCATCGTCTCCGTCCTGTGCTGATGACGGCAACAGTCGCCATTCT
>JAEEOD010000173.1 GCA_016284115.1 Bacteroidaceae bacterium | reverse complement strand
GTGTCGTCAGATTAATGGGTTGTGCAGCAACGCTGAAGTCGATGTCTTCAATGTATATAATCTTAACATTGCCTGTATCAAAGTTACCCTCTGCTTTCTTGCTTTCTAAGACAGCATGACTTGTGATCAGTACCTTAGATTCCGAATTCTCTAGCATGTACTGCAAACGCTCGTTAGGATATTCAAAGTCCATGGGCGTGTAAGCTGCACCAGCCTTGTGGATAGCCAGAACTGAGAGAGGAAACTCACAAGTACGGTCGAGCATAACACACACGAACTCATTCTGCTCAACACCCTCGTTGATAAGATACCTAGCAAGAATGTTCGAACGTTCATCCATCTCTCTATAAGTGTAGTGCTTCCATGCATCGACTACTGCTGTAGCATCGGGAACCTGAGCTGCACGACGGATAAAGGCCTCTGCGAACGTCATCGTGATATCAATATCGAGGTCCTTGCCAGTAGAAATTTCAAAAACGGCATCCTTGTCTTCCCCCGTCACCAGAGGTATTTCTGATAAAGACTTACTTGTCACACCATAAGTGAATGCGTTAACCAACATCTAACAGAGAATCCTCATATCTTTATCGGAATAAAGACTGTTATCGTACTCAAGACTAAGCTTATAATTGTCTGAACCATTAGAAATGACGGTTACTGACAATGGCAATTTAGCAGTATCCAAATCAAGGCTGAAATCGTTTTCTTTTTCCTCTTTGGTTGCCTCCGCATCTCCTGCAGACTGGAATGCAAACATAATCTCCGCACGGATACCATAACGCTCCACCATTTTCGTGAATGTATAAATATCACGACTCTGGGCATCGAGCATCTGTTGCTGTACTTGCTTGACGATAGCACTTATTGTAGTCACTACAGCCTGCTCTTTGGTCATGCTGCTAACTACGGGTTGGGTCTTCACAAACATACCCATTGCGTTCATCATACGCATGTCTGTTCGACCATGATGAATAGTAGTGATAAGAACGTTGTCTTCACGTGTTATTCGATGCAACAAGCTTATCAACATTGACAGGAAATAATTACTCTCCGTGACTGAATTCTTGCGACAGAAAGAAGTGACGTCAACATTGGGGACATCCATAGACTGCACATGCTGAACAGCCTCACCAATATGAGCTGTGCTATGGGGATAAACAGTAGTTTCAGCACCCATCAGCAGACTGTCAAAATGTTTCTCGGCCTCTTCACACTGCTCCGAATGCCAAAATTTCTCTTCTGCTAGTGCACGGTCGAAAGCTGTATATGTCTCCTTTTCTATCTGTTCTCCTGCAAGGACACTTTCCAAATCCCTGCGGAAGATTAAAGAAGAACCTCCATCGTAAACAGTATGATGAATATCAACAAAAAGCCACGTCGAAGCAGGAGACTTATAAATCTCCATACGATAGAGAGGGCCCTCTGTCAAGTTGAATGGAACAACTCGTTGCTGAAAGAAAGAAGCCGTCGGTTCCTCTTTCAACTCTGTAACAGACATAATGACTGGATCGTCATCTAAGCGCAGCTGAACGATGTCACCTTCCCTAACAGCGAAATGGGTCTTCAGATAAGGATGAGCATTCACTACTGTGATGAGCGCTTCTTTCAGTTTTTCGACATCCATGTCCTTAAAATCCATCACATAAGGAATGTTGTATTGAGTCGTATTTCGATTCATTTCCCAATCGACATAAATGCCACGCTGGTTCTCGCAAATAGGATAGTATTCACGCTTTTCCTCTGTCTCCGCCAACATCTCTATAAACGCCTCCTTGGAAAAGCTCACGTCACCATTCTCATCACGAAAATAGCCATCAGCCAACAAGTTATCGTAGAAAACTCCTATATTATCAAGATCATTAAGAGTCTCACAGAAATCTTCATATGAGAAATTGATCTCGCCTGTCTCATCGCGGAAATACCCATCGCTGAGAAGGTTGTCATACAGATTCCGTCTGTTGCTTTCAATCGTTGTCATAACAGTGCCTATTTATTCTTTCTTATTATTATTTGATTGTAACGGGTTTGCCTTAGGTGCCATCGGATTACCCTTAGGGGATAACGGATTGCCCTTAGGGACCATTGGATTACCCTTAGGGACCATTGGATTACCCTTAGGGACCATTGGATTGCCCTTAGGGGCCAATGGATTACCCTTAGGGGCTGTAGCTCCATCACCAGTCTGAGGCGCACGCTTCGTGAAGATGTCAGCCACCTTGGTGGATTTGACCTGACCACTATCTATCATAGTAGCAATCTCACGGATAGTAGGATGAGAAAGGAGTTCAGCAACAGGGATAACTACCATAAGGCGCTGTTGTAAGAGGGCACTTAGTCGCATAGCGGTAAGTGATGTCAAACCATAAGAAATCAGACTGGTGGTCACACCCAGTTGTTCTGTTTTCAGCATCTCAAAGGCAATGTCAAAGAGTTTCTGCTCTGTCTTAGTCTCTGGAGCTACAATCTCTACATCCTTAGCCTCTGGAATAGGCAGTTCTCGTCGGTTAACCTTTCCGTTCGGAGTAAATGGCAACTTATCCATCTTAACATAGAATTCCGGTACCATGAAAGCAGTCAGCGTTTCACCTATCCACGCTTTCAGGGCTTCTTCATTTACATTGTACCCTTCCTTCTCAACGTAGTAACAAACTAGATTCTGCACACTACCTATCTCTTTGACATCAACACACACTTGTTTGACAGCTTCATGCTCTGCCACACGGCTTTCAATTTCACCAAGTTCAATGCGCAGACCACGAAGTTTCACCTGTCCGTCGATACGTCCAAGGTAGTCGATATTACCGTCATCCGACCATCGTACCAAGTCGCCCGTACGGTAGGCTCTCTGCTTGTCCACAATAATGAACTTCTCGGCATTCATATCCGAGCGGTTCAGATAACCACGTCCTACACCAGCTCCCATAACAACCAGTTCGCCTGGAACGCCACGAGGTACAAGGTTCATGTGCTTGTCAACAATACGCAACTGATAGTTGGCAAGCGGACGACCAATTAGTGAGGAGTTATAGTCTTTAGTAATATTATAGCACGTAGAATAGAGCGTACATTCTGTAGGGCCATAACCGTTATAGAAGCGGAAGCGAGGTTTCTTCAGCGGCTGAAGTTTCTCACCACCTACTGACAGCAGACGAAGCGAATGGTTCTCTATGCTAGTAGCAAACATATATCCGATCTGGGTTGTCATGAAAGCAATAGTCAACTGTTGCTCCTCCATGTACTTGTTCATCGCCACTAAGTCCATACGGAGTTCACTCGGAATGATGTAAACACTAGCACCTACTGACAAAGCAGGGTAGAGATCCATCATGTGCGCATCAAAGCCGAAGTTGGCATAGGCTACAGCACGGTCTTCCTGCGTGACATTGAACTCTTTCACATACCAACGACAAAAGTTCACGATATTGCCATGTTCCAATATACAACCCTTCGGTTTTCCAGTAGAACCAGATGTATATAGTATAACAAACATGTTATCGGGACTTAGGGATACGACAGGCTTCTCTGCTTGCGCTGGCAGTGATTCAAGTTCTGAGGCGCAGAACACCTTGCCTGAGTAATGCGGCATTGCTTGAGAGACGATACCGTCATTAGCAAGAATCAGACTAACACCAGCGTCATCGCACATGAATTGAAGACGCTCTTCTGGGAAATGGCTGTCTAGAGGCATATAAGTTGCTCCAGCTTTCATGATCGCAATCGGGTAAACGGCCATCAACTCAGAGCGCTCTATCATCACACCCACCGCCTCTTCTGGCTTCACTCCCATCTGCAATAAACAGCAAGCAAGACGGTCGGTCTGTTCGTCAAGTTCTCGATATGTCAATCGCTTGTCGCGGAAAACGATGGCAGTAGCTTCAGGAGTTTTAACGGCCTGTTGACGGATGAGATCCACAAGCGTGAGACTTGTGTCGTGTTCCAATATCTCGCCCTTGCCCAATGCCAACAGCTTTTGCTTCTCTTTAGCTGAAGTTAATGGGATGACGTTAACCATACTATCGGCCTCCTTAGAAGCACACTCAGCAAAACGCTTCACTGCCTCTACAAACTGAGTCATGTCGGCTCGGCTGTATCGTGAGGCGTCATAATCGACATCAATCCTGTAACCAGCCTTATTTTCTAATATGCTAATTAGAATAGGCATCTTGACTGTATCCAATCGGAGTGAAATATCATCATCTTGTGCCTTGCTTTGGGCATCATCATCCAAGCCAAAGGCAGGCTGGAAGGCAAAGAGGATTTCTGCACGACACCCGTACTTCTCTACTGCTTTAGTGTAAGAGAATATACTGTTGGCTTGGGTGTCAATATACTGCTGCTGCATGGCCTTAACGGCTTCCTTCACTGAAACATTGCTGCTATGAGTGACGACAGGTAACGTCTGAACAAAGAAACCGACAATGTTTTGCATTTCAACAGTGAAGCGGCCAGTGCTTATGGCTGAAATCATCAGGTCGTCCTCGCGAAGCATTCGATGGAGAACCTGTGTTACGGAAGTCATAAAGAAGCTATTGGCGGTTACTCCATTGGCACTGCAAAAACCATTGACGGCATCACCGGCAACCATTGCGCTCACCACTGCCGGACCGGTCTCTGACTTATCAAGTTGACGGCTAGCTGGATAACTCGCAATTTCGAATGACGATAACAATGTGTCAAAATATTTCTCTGCAGTAGCATACATGCTGCTCTCACGCATCTCTTGTTCGTCAAGGGCACGGTCGTAAGCTGTATATGTCTCCTTGTCTATCTTATGCTCTTTCGTTGGCAAGTTGTTGAGGATGGATTGCAAATCGCTTTCGAATACTATTGTTGAGTTCCCATCGAAGACGATATGATGGAAGTCCATGAACAGATAGACATTATCTTCATATTGATAGATTTCTAATCTATAGAGATTATCATTCTGAAGATCAAAGGGACGTACACGAGACTGGAAGAATGACTCTGTAGGAGCGTCCTTCAGCAAGGTGACAGATACGACTGTCTCATCATTATCACGACGTTGTTGCATCACGTCGCCATCGACTATCGCCATACGTGCCTTGAGGATAGGATGAGCATCGACAACCTCAACCAAAGCATCACGCAAATCCTCTACCCTAATACCACTGTATTTCCTCAGATGAGGAAGGTTGTACTGTGTGGTGTCTCGATTGAGTTCCCAGGCTACATATACGCCACGCTGGTTCTCAGTAATGGGATAATAATCGCGCTGCTCGTGAATTCGGACAATCTGAATATCTTTAATTTCTTCATTTCCATCGATAATAGATGCTATATGACGGAGTGTGGGCTCCTGGAAAATACTCCTCATGGGGACATTCTTTCCGATGCTGTTTTGTATCATGGCGCTCAGACGCATGGCAGAAAGAGATGTTAAACCAACGGAAATAAGATTTGTAGTTACACCAAACTGATCGTGTTTCAACAGTTCTATAGCGATATCCAGCAACTGTTGTTCCGTCTTGTTGGCAGGTGGAACAATTTCCGCTGCCTTAATGATTGGTGCAGGTAAAGCCTTACGGTTGGTCTTTCCGTTAGGAGTAAGCGGTATGGCGTCAATACGGACATATGCCGTAGGCACCATATATTCTGTTAGCGATTCAGCAAGGAACGCCCTAAGTGCTTCCTCATCTAATTCCTCATTAGAGGTATAATAAAGGCATAGATGCTGCATAACACCAACTTCCTTGATGTCGGCTACGGCCTGACGAATACCAGGGAATTTTGTTGCAACGCCCTCTATCTCTCCAAGTTCCACACGGAAGCCACGTAGCTTCACCTGACCATCGTTGCGACCCAGGATTTCGACTTCACCGTTGGGTTCCCAACGAGCAAGATCACCAGAGCGGTAAACCCTGACACCCTGATAATCGACAAAGCGCTCAGCGGTCATTTCCGGTAAGTTGTTGTACCCCAATGCCACGCCGGGGCCACCAATCAGCAATTCACCCACGAATCCAGCGGGTAGTTCGTTGTCAAACTGGTCAACAATAAACTCTTCGTAGTTTAAGAGAGGATGTCCGACAGTCACTTTGTTAGCAATCGTCAGATCAGCAATATTCGACGACACCGTAATCTCCGTCGGTCCGTAAGTATTGAAGATATGAACCCCCATAGACTGCAAAGAAGTAAGCAACTGCATCGGGAACTTCTCACCACCAGCCCACACGGTCTTACAGTGTGACAAGGCTTCACGGAAAGCGCCCAATTCCATATAGGTCATAATGCGAGAGCAGGTACCATTGATGGCTTCCGCACCCGTTCGCTTCATCAAATCGGCCAGCAACTGGGCATCCATCACTTCCTGTTCATCGGCCAGCACACAGGTGATTCCATTGAACAATGAGCCTGCAAACTCTTTCAGTGACATATCGAACGACAGTGTTGTAATAGAAACAAAGGTCTTTACACCCAGTTCTATCAATCCATGAATATGGACATTGGCAGGGTCGTCATAAAGATAATTAGCTATACCGATATGTCGCAACATAACTCCCTTCGGTCTTCCTGTTGAACCTGATGTATAGATAAGATAAGCCAAATCTTCTGGTTGTACCTTTATCTTTGGATTCTTGTCATCACCCGGAAGGCTCTTTCCACTGTTGTAGAGTTCGTCAACAAGGATGACTTTCTCCTGTTGATAGTCAGTTGCATGCTCCTTTGTGGTAATAATATACTGAGCCTCTGAATCAGACATGATAAGGTTGATACGGTCAGCTGGATATTCAGGGTCGCAAGGAATATAAGCTGCACCCGTCTTGCTGATACCGAACATGCAGACAATTACTGCAGAGCGACGTGGCAACAGTAATACAACACGGTCGCCTCGTTTCACACCCTTGCGTATCAGCGCATGGGCAACACGATTGGCTTCAACATTGAACTCCAAGAAGGTTAGCGTACGATCTTTGGCAACCAGTGCCACACAATCGGCATATTTAACGGCATTTTCCTCTATCGGCTGATAGAAGAGCTTCCAAGGAATCTCTTTCTTACTACTATATTTAAA
>JAEEOD010000172.1 GCA_016284115.1 Bacteroidaceae bacterium | reverse complement strand
TTTCATAATCTAACATACAATTCTTGACGTCATCTCCTACAGGACCGTCCACGCCAACAAAAACCTTCACATCTCTATAGGTCTGTCCTAAAATGCTATCCACTGATAGCCGAATATATTCCACCTTATCTTTATGATAGACAGGCAAGACAACCGCTATTTTCGTATTCATTAAATAAGTTTACGAATTAAGAAACATATTATTCGGAATCGACATTAATCACATATAGCCCCCTATGTCCCTCAAACACGCTGTCGAAGCAAATCTGTTTGCCGTCTCTGCTCCATCTAGGATGCAAGTCGCAGCGGGTGTCATTGTCGTATTTAAATGGAGAGAACACCTTGGCTATCACTCGCACGCTCTTTCCTTCGTGATCATTGTCTCGTCCTAATTTCACTTCCTGTACTCGTGAACGGCTGGGATAGGTGTCAAAAACCACCAAGCTATTATCCGTAGGACAGTAACTGGGATGTCCGTCATTGCTCAATTGAGACCAGATGTGTTGCCACTCCTGTGTCTTATCTCTCATTAGGTAGAAACCTGGTCCAAATTCCTTTTTTCGCTCAAAGGCTAGAATCTCCTCATCGTTTTTCCAGTAACAATGGCTTACCATGTCATCGTCACTGAGGACATACATATCTGAGCCATCTACATTGCAGGTCATCAGTCTTGTATATTTCCGCTGTCCGCAGAACCATCGATATAGCACCATGAAGCGCTTGCCGTTAGGTGAAATCATAATATGATTCACTTTATGCACACTTCCCGCCTCTTGCATCTCTGGCCGTGGCTGAAAACGCGCAAAGTCCGAATATTTCAGAAGTGGTGTTACCTCGCATGTCTCAATGTCCATTCGCCAGATGCATGCCTTGTCAGGCAAAGCAACTCCCTTCGTTAACTCTGGCAGAGCTGCATAGCCATAGCCCAAACGAAGCGAGTGTAACCGAGAGAAGTCAAGTGACAATGCAGTTTTGCCATCTGTGGACACAGTATATACAGGCATTGGTAAAACCCGTTCTTTTCCGCTCTTCACGTCAAGTACTACAGAGCAGTATTTTCCATCCCTCAAATCATTATATAATATGTGTGACGAAAAGTCCGGCCCAAGCCACTGCGCCATACATCCTTGCTGCACATTCCATGTAAGCGTCTTGGCTATCACTCTGAAAGAATTCCCATCGGAAGTATCCAACACGAGTATCTCCGCTTCGCCAAGAGGGTCTGGCTCACTCCACGTGTCCTTCGCCCGCAAACAGAGCATATACCGTCCCAAAGCATCCCAGGGACTCTTATCGTAGTATCCGAAGAAATACTCATAGTCTGGATCATTTGGTGAAATCCTTACTATATTCCCTTCTGACTTAATCTTGTCAGAAAGAGAATACATCAGTCTCTGATATCCCCTTTTGATATATTTCTTTATACCAGGATACTTGTTCAACTGGTAGTTTATCTTCTGTTCTAAACTCATTGTTCTGCTATCTGCTTATATAGTTCTTGATACTGTTTACTCATTCTATTCGCGCTGAAATGCTGATGCGCACAATCGTATGCAGCCTTTCCCATTCCTTCTGCACGTGTTCTTATCTCTTGAAGTCGTTGAGCCAGCTCGTCTGCATTTCCTTGCTGATACACATAGCCTATACCCTTATCCACATTGTAAATCTCCAAATGCTGTTCTATATCCGACAACACTACAGGAAGTCCCGTCGCCATTGCTTCCAAAACGCCATTGGGCAATCCCTCCGACTTACTTGTAGATACATATACATCACATGCTTTCAAATAGTGATTCACATTGTTTATGTTTCCTCTAAAGTCAATATTAGCCACCTTTCCGTATTTTTCTTTTAATGCGTCCAGCATTTCACCACCACCAAGCAACAACAAGCATACATCACTTCCCTTAAAACTGTTTGCAAATGTCTCAAGCAGAAACTCCACATTCTTCCTCTCTATCATTTGCCCTGTATATACATAGACAAATTCGTTAACGGAAATGCCTAGTTCTTCCTTGACTGCCATTTTCTCTTCCTTAGTCGCCGTTTTGTATTGCTCTACATCCACCCCATTACGCACAAAGTCATAGTTCAATTTCAACTTCTCGCTATAGATTCTTGTCAGGCTTTCTGAACAGGCCACCGTCTTGCTCGTATGTTTCATCGCATACAGGTGCAGTTTTGCAAGAATGTTTCCCTTTAACCATCCGAACTTAGCAGGATAGTCCTCATACACAAAGTTGCGCAGAGTGATAATCTGTTTCCACTTCTTCATCCTACTCACAGCGAAATCAGGGAACACACCCAACGAATGTATTACGCCCGGCTGTATTTCTTCCAGCATTCTTCTAAGTTCACAGTCCTTGCCTGTCATTAAGGCCAGCTTTCCTGTAGGAACATAATGATGCTTCATATATGGTAGATACTTTTCGAGCAGGCTCTCAGCATCAGGTTCAGGGTACAATGTTACGAGGTATGGCTCAAAACTGCTCTTGTCCAAATGCTTGGCTATGTTCAGCATCTGCTGCACAGGTCCGCTCTTCTTGCAGGCAGTTATCAGAAACACAATTTTTATCATAATCCACTTAAAAATAAGTCTTTATATATTCTGCCAATGCCCATCGTGAAATGTCACGGTGAGCTTCGCAACTCAGATAGTCATATATATCAGCCGCTTTTCCTCTCGATAGCAACGATGGTAAAAGTTTTCTGTGTATCAGGGCATTGATATAGCGGTTACCCGTTGGCCCGAAAACTGTGAGTATCTCCCTTTTCTTCTCTCTGAGAAACGCTTTGTAGACAGCACACAGTTTTTCATTATTGCCAATCACTTGGTTTATCTTATTCATCCGTTTCCAGAAATCATCTTTCCTTTTCCCTTCCATGTGAAACACTCCCACCTCTTCTTCACATTGCGAGTATGGCTTAATTTCAAAGCCTATCTTGTCTTGGCTAAGATCAAGCACCACCCAGTAGCCTTCATTCCAGATGGTATGGATACAATTCTCCTTGTCAAAGCAGAAATTGCCAAGTCCATAGAATATCGGCTTACCACAATACACCTCATATCCGCTGAAACAGTGCTGATGGTGGTTCACCACGGCATCGGCCCCAGCATCGACAAAGAACCTGTACCATTTCTTCATCCTTGGACTTGGATATTGGAAATGCTCGTGTCCGCCATGTGCTATCAGCACAACATAGTCGGCCTGCTTCTTTACCGCCTTTATCTGGTGGTACACATCTGCGACATCAATGGGATTGGAACCACCATTCTGTTCAGTTGCAATAGAAAACTCATGTTCGCACACGTTCACGAGTGCGACCTTTCCACCGCAAAGTTCTTTCACCAGTGGCCTTTGTGCCTCTTTGAGCGTGATGCCGCCTCCAACGTGTTCTATATGCCCCCCGTCCAGCGTCGCCAGTGTGTCTTCAACACCGATTTGCCCATAGTCACGAAAGTGGTTGTTGGCCAGCGTTACGGCTCCGAAACCGGCATTTGCAATGAGTTGTAGCACCTGTTTACCAGTCTTCAGTGCAGGTCCTTTTTTTCTTATGGCAGAAGTGGAATGAATCACAATGGGAGCTTCCAGATTCACCATGCTATAGTCTGCCACGTCAGTAAATGGCTTAATGTTGCAAAGGATGTCACCAACGTCACCCTCGTCAACCATAGTAGCCAGGCGATGGTTGGGAACCAAATCGCCTGCAATCAGTATTTTCATATCATTTGTATTTATATTCAGCCTATCAAATATCGACCGATTCTACTCCTTAATGACAGCCAAGTCAACAGGTAGGAAAGTGGAAAGGTTACTAATAGTCCGACAAAAGGAATAAACCACGAACTGACATGCTGGGGCATGGATGTAAACTCATACAAGTAGTACATGATGAACTGATGATAAACATATACACCATAGCAATACTTGCTCGCATTGATGACCCACTCTTTGGGGGTGAATCCGACCTTCGTTGTCCATTGGCAAACAAAGAGCCAAAGTGCAAGTATGCCACAACAAGAATAAACAAAGCGATTAGCATAGGACAGGCAAAAGTGGAGTGCCGACAAAATGGAAAGCTCATCTTTGCCCCCCCTAATATTGCTAACAACCGTCAACTCAATCACTACCAGCGCAATATATATCATAAAAAGGCAGCAGATGCTCTTCGCATTCATCAGTCTGGCCAGCACCTGCTCCTTATGAGCATAGAGCAGATAACCTGCATAGCAATAGAACATGAAGTGGAAGAAACGGTGGAAACCAAAGGGCAATGGCACAGGAATAGGAATCATAGACAGCATGGCAAGCACACCAAGCAGGTGTTTCTCCGAGGGTTGTTTCCTATCAATTAGCCAGATGCATAGAAAACACCAAAACAGCATTGGCAGAAACCAGAGATGGCCAACGCCTGAGAGCAGTTTCATGAGGAAACCACCAATAGAAAAGCTCTCACGGCCATACAAGAAGATGAAATAGTAAGCCGTACCGAAAATCATGGCAGGAACTAGCAGGCGTTTAATTTTCTTTCGTGCGAAGGGCAAGAAATCGTACTTGCGGTGCAAATCAATGGATTGAAATGCAAATACGTAGCCTGCTACCAGTGCGATTGTCTCAATGCGAAAGCCTGCAATGAAGGCACTCAACCATCTGTATACTTCAACATGTTCTACTCCAGTCGGCACTCTCCAACCACCGTTGAAGAATGCCATTGAATGAGTCACTACCAATAGAGAAATAACGAGGGGACGAATAATAGACACCTCGTAAAGAAGTTTTTTTTGTGTCATTACGCTATTTACGCTGTATATACGACAAAAGTATATCTTTGAGTTTTGTGAAGCTTTTCATCTTACCGCCAAAAAGCAGGTAGACATAGATGGCGGCAGCCACTGCCAACTGTAAAGCCAAACGAACAGCTAAGTTTTCTATCGCGTAGTTGAAACTGACGATACAACCAAATATCAACAGTGAAACAAAAGTTCCCGGCAGCAAGTCGCCCCAATATTCACGTGCAGGGTAATTCACCAGCCTCTTGTTGAAATAGGTGTTGATACTCAAATCCACAACGCCCATCACGGCTATACTGTATAGCATCAAGTAAAAGTCAATGCGCGACAGTATTAATACCAGCAGAATCGTAATGCTGCGCTTGATCATCTCTAACCGCAGGAACACGTCAGACCTACCAAGCGCATTGAATGTCTGCATATTGGCATTGCTGATGACGCTGATGGCAGCTGGCATACAGAATATTTGGATGATGGGCACAGCTGGCAACCATTTGTCAGTCAGCACCAACCGCACCACAGAGTTTGCCACTCCAGCCAGCACGGCCATCATGGGAAACACGAGCGCCACGCTGAGCGAAAGCATCTGTCGTGTTTGGCTTTTCACTATCCTTAGATCGTCCTGATTCTTGGCTATTGCTGGGAACATCACCGATCCTGTCACCTGGGTTATCACGCGGTTCATCACATAGGGTATGCTGTTGCCCTTGGCATAGAAGCCCAAAATGCGCTCATTATAGACTTTGCCGATGATGAGCGAGAACAGGTCATGATAAACCGTTCCAATGATCCACCCAACAAAAAGCTTCCAGCTAAAGCCGAACAACTCTTTCAACCGCTGCCAGGAGAAGATGAGCTTTGGCAAATAGCGGGCGAAATACCACAGCAGCACCACAATGACAATGCGATAGGCAATCTGTGAGAAGATCAGGCTCCAAACGCCAAGTCCCATGAGTGCACAGCCTATGCCGACACCTCCCTGACACAAAATGCCTGTAAAGTTGGCAATAAAGCTGGATTTGAAGTCCATTCGTGAGCGTAGCACCGTGGTCTCTATCGACCCAACCACACTAATAATGAAGGTCAAAGCAAACACGCGTAGGTAGATACAAATGGCAGGATTGTCATAAAAATCTCCTATGTATGGCGCCGATGCAAAGATAATGGCATACATCAGCCAAGCAATGCAATTCTCCACCCAGAAAACGGTGGCAAAGTCAATATCTTCAGGATTCTTGCGCTGCAACACCGCAGCCCCTAATCCGTTATAAACAAATGTGGTGGCAAGGTTGACAAAGATGTTGAGGATGGCAATGATGCCAAAGTCTTCAGGCATTAGCAGACGGGCCAGCACCATTTGGATGATGAACTGCATGCCCTGAACGCCAATGCCTTCCAGTGTGCGCCAGAAAATGCCCTTCTTAACCTTGCTTTGAGCCATTGACCAATTTGTAAAAGAGATTCAGCTTACGACCTATCCTATGCCCGATGCCACGCAGCAACTTCTGTATGCATCGCTCATAAGACCATAGTTGAATGTTCCATGGTAGGGTCTTCATGTAGGCCTTAAACTCTTTCTTGTCAAGTTTGCTATGTCCCATCAATGATTGCAATATGATGCCCCCGGTCCTGTTAGCCTTCAAAATAGACACATCGTGTTTTCCATCAAAATATTCGTTGATGGCATCAACAATATTACAATACATGTAACTCATTTCAATTGCCCTTGTCTGGTTTGCGACAAAAAAGCTGGTCTTGTCCTGTGCCCCCATACGGTGTGCATGCATCACCTCTGGCAGTACGAAAATCTTACCCTGGTCGTATAGCAGACAACGTATAATGATGTCTCCCATGGTTGGAGCGGATTTCCACAATTTAGCATAACGCTCGTCATTTTTTATATTCGTCATTCTCTTCATCAGAGTATTTCCATGAATGGTCATCCCCAATCTCTTATAATCTTTTAATGTGTATGTGCGATTGACCTGCCAACGCAACATGGAAACGTATGGATTACGCCCTTCTGGATCAACATTATAAAAATTACATCCGACCGCTATATAATCAGGATGACAGTCTAAGAAATCTGCTTGTTTTTGCAGACGATTCTCATCAGTCCAATAATCATCTGATTCTCCTGCCGCAACGTACTCCCCCCTTATATACGGCTGAATGGTTGCACCATTATTCCGAGGACCTAAGTTTTTACCCTGTATTATAGGAATAACAATATTAGGATAACGTCTTTGGTATTCTAATAAAATCTCTGCAGAACCATCATTGGAGCAATCATCAGCTATAATAATCTCAAAATTAAAGTTCACCTTCTGGCAGAGAACCGAGTCGAGACACTGTCGCAGATACTTTGCATGCTTGTAGGCCAAGAAGGTGACACTCACCTTGATATTGTCTTTCGTTTCCATTGTATTTCTGATTTGTCGATAAAAATAAATGCGGAAATAAACATCAGGACAAACTGAATGATGAAGGTCTTGTAACTCACCAATCCTGACTCGCTGAACAGAATGGGCAGCAACAGCGATATACCCACGACATAGTTTTTGTACTTTCTTTTAAGCGATTTCAGAAACATCCAAAGATAAAGGGTATAGTAGGTAATAAAGCCCACGATACCAGTGCCCACTAATATTTCTACGAAATTGTTGTGCGAATACCAGTACTGGCCAGTGACGTGTCCGCACATAGGCTCGAAGGTGTTCATGCCATAGCCAAGGATTGGCCGCTCTATAAACCAGCGCATGCCCATATCGCGTAGTGCACGGCGCGATGCAATGCTACCATCCTCAGCATTCCCTCCTATAGATTCTATAAGGTTCTCTACACGCACGCCAAGCACATTATAGACAGGCTCAATAGTCATAATGATCAAATAGACGAGTAACAGCGATGTTGCTGCCACCGTCAACTTTTGTAGCGCATTGCTCTTTTTGGCTGCCAACATGTAGTACAGCAGAATGGGCAGCACCAGCAGGAACAGGGCTTTGCGCGATCCTGTCATCAGAATCACAAAGACAAAAACGAATGTGCAACCTAAGAGATAGAGCTGCCTCAATGTGCCATTTGTCATTTTGTTCTGATACAGATAGTAGATGAAGAACACGTTAAACGTCAGTTCCATGCCTATGGCATTGGCGTTCCACTTCTCGTCAACCGTTCCACTACCTAACCGTTCCTCGCCAAGTTCTGCAAAGTCAACAATCGACAGCATATAGACCGAGATGACGAGCGAAGCAAAGATGGTGAGATACATCAGCTGCACAATCATCTGCGTGGAACGCAATCGAGATAGGAATGTGTACATAATGAGACTGCGCAGAAACACTATCAGTATGGCCATGGATGTATAGCTTTCCGACACGGTGTAAAGAAAGGACATTGCTATGACTGCCACCCATGCTGCGCTCCATTTGGCATATACATTCCACTCGCTCCTAAAATTGGTGTTTAGGCTAAGTGTTGTCAGCATAAACAAAGCGCAAATTACATATAGCAAGCGGCTGGCAAAAATATCGGCATTTATTTCTGCCAGTATATAGACAATAATTTCTAACTTCTCCGTTTTTGTAAATCCGTCTTTTTGCTTCAATATTTGTGATTGCATCTCTATTTAATTCCTAATTAACTTTGAGAAAATGGCCAAGTTCCATGTCTGTTTCAGTATTCACAAACTTCCCAAAACCAGAAGCGGGGAAAAAAGTTATCTCACCAAAATAGCAAACATTACCGCACAAATAGAAATCCACTCTAAGAAAACTTGCATTTTTGGCCAACTTCTCTGCTAACACTACCATATCTGCGAGTTTGTCAGGAATTTCAATTTCTCTGTTGTAATCTGGGGGACAGTCCTTTTCTCCTATCTTGACTAACTCCCCGCTCGATGAATAATAATTTGCACGATGACTTTTGTATCTATCAAAATCTATTTTAAAAAACTGTACACGCCCATTAAAAACAGAAAAACTTGTAGTCCTTCAACTGAGCTTCATTCTGTTGGTGAACATACAGTACGAGGTTACGTTTTCTTAAAATCCCCCCCCATTTCGTCCGATAAGACTATCCAACTGCCAAATCTTTCGTTAAAATCTTTCGGGTCGAATCCTCCGAAACCACTTGATGGGAAGAAAGTCAATTCACCAAAGTATATTTCTCCATTCACCTCGTAGAAATCTGTACGTACAAAAGGAATCCTTGCCGACAACTGTGCAGCCATAGTCAGCATATCTTTTAATCGCTCTGGTTGCTTGGAGGCTGTCTCAGCATTGGGATGCTCCGGACGTTTTACATCTAAATGCTTCCATTCGCCTGTAAAAAAGTCCTCCGTAAGACCGGCCTCTTTGAATCGGTCCCGACAAACAAGCACCACCTTTGGAACACCATTAAAATTGTGCACCTTATAATCTTGTAATTCATCACCATCGTCTGTCATGTATTTCTCCGCAATAATTCTCGGTTTTACATTCTTATAGGGCCACTCGCGCTGCCCCCAATAGAAATTATGCTTCAGGCAACTATTGATTTTCTTCCGTGCCTTATCCTTATCAAATGCATTTTTATCCTTACAAATGACAAGTCCGCCGCTGTCATGAGTACATTTCAGCACAAACTGATTTGGCAATTGGGAAAAATCAATGTCCTCAAACTTTTCCCATACACCGTAGGTAGGGATGATATGCTCTTCGCCTATCTTTTCTGCAACATAGCGCTTCGCTTCATACTTGTCCACCATCATCGTGTACTCCGGTCTGCGGTCGTGCAGTTTCAGCCATTGTAGTTTTTCATTAAACGTCACAGGAGGATTGAGGTGAAGTCTTTTGCCTGTCTTTATGAAATAAGCAATCCTCAGATATGTTTCATCTGAAATCCAGTTGAACCAGCCACGCTGTCCTAAAGTGAGAAATAATAAAGCAGGATTGTGTAATATTGTCTTAATCTTTTTATTCATTTTTTATCGTCAAATAGTGAAAAAAGTGGCCGTTCTAGAAGATAAATTCTAAGCAAATCAATTGCTACGCAAACAAGATAGATTACCAATACGCTCAAAAGTCCATGAAGCCACAAATAAGAATTACCATACTGTCCTGGAACATTTAACAAATCGCGCCAAAGCCATTGTCTCATCGCATTGCTAT
>JAEEOD010000171.1 GCA_016284115.1 Bacteroidaceae bacterium | reverse complement strand
ATAAGCAGCGCCAAAGATATCGTCATGAACGACGGCTCCCTGCGCATCATCACTACCGGAAAACGGTTTACCTATAGCCGTTCGCTGCATTCTTCAGCAAAAGGTATCAAGAGCGATACTGACCTTACTATCAACGGAGGTGATATTCGTGTTAAAACCACTGGTGGCGAAGGTTCTGAAGGCATAGAAGCCAAGGGTGTCATGACCATTAATGGAGGTATCGTGGAAGTATCGGCCTATGACGATGCCTTGAATTCTGCCAGTCACATGTATCTGAACGGTGGTAATATATATGCCTATTCTAGCAATAATGACGGTATAGACAGTAATGGTAACTTATATGTGAAAGGTGGTGTTATCTTAGCTATAGGTTCCAGTCAACCAGAAAGCGGCATAGATGCCAATGAGGAAGAAGGCTACAGCGTAGAAATCAGTGGAGGAACTCTTCTTTCAATGGGAGGGGGCACCAGTTATCCAAATGCCCAATCTTCACAAGCATCTGTATCGTTCAACGCCGGTATAGAGAATGGGAATTACCTCTCTATAAATACCGATGGAAAGAGCCTTATGGCCTATGAAGTGACGCGTACTTTCGGTGGTGGTGCAACCTTCCTTATCAGCTCACCCGATTTAAAAAATGGTACCAGTTACACCATAAACAACGGAGGGTCATTTACTGGTGGTAGTTACTGGCACGGGCTCATCATTGGTGCGACAGTGAGCAAAGAAGGCAGTTCTCTGGGCAATGTAAATGCCAGTGCCACAGCTGGTGGAAATAATAGAAGATAATTTTCAATTCTCAGTCAAGAATGATATCTTTGCAGTATGAAATATGAGAGTCGATTAAAACTGCAGGAAAATATTATTTATGGGGTGGTGTGGGCACTGGTCTTCACCATCCCTATTTTGGCACTCTATCTATCAGGAAACAAAGAGGAAAGCGTCACTTCTTTCAATTGGAATCAAGTGTTCTCCATATGGAAGGAGATAGTGCCCTTTTTCTTCCTCTTTCTATTGCATAACTTTTTTATTGCTCCTATTCTGATACACAAACAACAGAAAGGCATCTATTTCACCATCGCCTTCTGCATATTGGTGCTCTTCGCTGCCGGACAAGCAGTTTTCAATACTCCTAAGCATCCCGATCGCATGATTCCCCCTCACGAAATGGAGAAGAATGAGCGCCCTCCCCTGCCTCCTGATAGCTATGGAGGCCCTCAACTTCCTGACGTACGACCCAATGATGGAGGTCCTGGTGCCAGAAGATTCGAAGGCGACAACCCTCCAGGGAGACATAATCTCACACGGATACTGATGGACAATCCTGCCATCACTAACACCTTCATTGCCTTCTTGTTGCTAAGCATGAACCTGGGTATCAAGGAATACTTCCGCTCTGTAAAGAACCAGCGCGAAACCGAAGAATTACGACAGCATCATCTGGAACAGGAACTCGAATATCTGCGCTACCAGATCAACCCACACTTCTTCATGAATACGCTGAATAACATCCATGCCTTGGTGGACATAGACCCAGAGCAAGCCAAGAACACCATCTTGGAACTCTCAAGACTAATGCGCTATCTACTCTATGATGGTTCGCGCCCAACCATACCACTAGTTAAGGAAACGGAATTCTTGAAACACTACATTGCCTTGATGCGCCTACGCTATTCAGACCAAGTGCGCATCGAAGTGGATATTCCAGAAGATGTCCCTGATGTACAAGTGCCTCCGCTACTCTTTATCTCCTTTGTGGAAAATGCATTCAAGCACGGTATCAGCTACCAGTCGGAGTCGTTCATCATGGTATCGCTTAACGTACGTGAGGGTTTCATTACTTTCAGCTGTATTAACAGTAAGCATGAACGCAATCAAGACCCTCATAGTGGCATCGGATTAGAAAACACTCAAAAACGTCTGAAGCTACTCTATCATGATGAATATACATTCAACATCAACGAGAATGCCAAAACATACGAAGTCTTACTTAAAATACCATTGTCCTATGATCAAGTGTCTGGCGATTGATGACGAACCTTTAGCGCTAAGTCAACTGAAAAGTTATATCAGCAAGGTGGCTTTTCTGGAATTGGTAGAAGCCTGTCAAAATCCAATTGCTGCCATGAAGGTACTCTCTGAACAACAAATAGATGCGATCTTCATTGACATCAATATGCCAGACCTTAATGGCCTAAGCTTTGTGCGCACACTGGTTCATCCCCCATTGGTAGTTTTCACTACCGCCTATTCTGAATATGCCATTGAGAGTTACAAGGTGGACGCCATTGATTACTTGCTAAAGCCTTTCGGATTTGCCGATTTTCAACGTGCGGCCAATAAGGTGTTGCGCCAATATGAACTGATGCATGGTGCTGGTGCTAAAGCCACTAACAATGCCCCTGTGAACACCTCCGACGATGATGATATTATTTTCGTAAAGACAGAATACAAAGTGGTGAGCATCTCTATCAGTAAGATACGCTACGTAGAAGCTATGAGTGAATACCTGCGTCTATATATGGAGGATGAACCTAAACCCATCGTTGCCTTACTGAGCATGAAGAAACTGGAGGAGCGACTGCCGCAAAACTTTATGCGTGTGCACCGCTCCTATATCGTCAACTTGCAAAAGATTCTTGAGGTGGCCCGTGGACGTATTTTGATGGACGAGAAGACTTATATTCCCGTGGGAGATAGTTATAAGGACACTTTTAACGATTATCTAGAAAAACGCTCACTATTAAAGTAACTATTATAAATAATCACTATCTTTACGTGCTGCGCCCCTG
>JAEEOD010000170.1 GCA_016284115.1 Bacteroidaceae bacterium | reverse complement strand
TCCCAGATCCTCAGATGAAGAAAGTGACCAAGCGACTGACATCTACTTACTTCTTGGAGCGATATCGTCGTTTCATGAAAGAGGGGGGCGTGATTCACCTTAAGACCGACAGCAATTTTATGTTCACCTATACGCGTTTGTTGGTAGAGTTGAACATGCTGCCCCTGAAGGCGATGACCAACGACCTTTATCACAGTGGTATGGTGGATGATGTGTTGGCCATCCGTACTTACTATGAACAGCAGTGGCTGGACAGAGGTATCACCATCAAGTATATTAGCTTTGGCTTGCCTCTGGAAGGCGACTTGCAAGAACCCGATGTAGAGATAGAACTTGACGATTACCGCAGCTATAACCGCAGTAAACGTAGCAGCCTTGAAAAATCCAAATAACATGACCTTATATCCTAACTTAATCAAAGATGCTCTTAAAACCGTCCGCTATCCAGGTACAGGCAAAGACCTTGTGGAGGCAGACATGATAGCCGACAATATGCGTATCGATGGTATGTCGGTTAGCTTCTCTATTGTATTTGAAAAATCTACCGACCCTTTCAAGGCTTCTATCCTGAAAGCGGCAGAGAAAGCCATACATACTTATGTGTCCCCTGATGTGCAGGTGACTATCACTGCCGAGAGTAAGCAGGCACCTCGTCCAGAGGTAGGTCAGTTGCTGCCCAATGTAAAGAATATCATTGGCGTATCATCCGGTAAGGGTGGAGTAGGCAAGAGCACCATCGCTGCCAACTTGGCTGTCGCTTTGGCGCGTATGGGTTTTCGTGTCGGTTTGTTGGACGCTGATATCTTTGGTCCTTCAGTTCCTAAAATGTTTCAGGTAGAGCAGACGCAGGTTTTTTCCGTGCATAAAGATGGGCGCGACCTCATCATGCCTGTAGAGAAATACGGCGTGAAACTGCTGTCTATTGGTTTCTTTGTTGACCCAGATCAGGCCACCCTTTGGCGTGGAGGCATGGCCAGCAATGCGTTGAAGCAACTCATTGGCGATGCTGACTGGGGCGATTTAGATTACTTTGTCATCGATTTGCCTCCTGGCACTAGCGATATTCATCTTACCATTGTACAGACTATTGCTTTGACTGGTGCTATTGTGGTGAGCACACCGCAAGATGTGGCATTGGCAGATGCACGCAAGGGCATCAATATGTTTACCAATGACAAAGTCAATGTTCCTATTTTGGGCTTGGTAGAAAACATGGCATGGTTTACTCCTGCCGAGTTACCCGACAACAAATACTATATTTTCGGCAAGGAGGGCGTGAAACACTTGGCAGAAGAGATGAATGTACCCCTGTTAGGTCAGATACCTATTGTACAGAGTATTTGCGAAAGTGGTGATGCAGGTGAGCCCGCTGCGTTGCATAGTGATACCCTCACGGGTCGTGCCTTTATGCAACTGGCAGCTACTGTAGTACGTCAGGTCGATAAGCGTAACCTTGAACAAGCACCTACGCAGATTGTCGAGATGCATCCATAAATAATAATCCCCAAAAGCAGTTTAGCTTTCGGGGATTATTATGAAAATATAGACGTTATAGTCTGTCGCTTTTGAATGGAAATTGCGAGTAGAAATAGTGCTTATTACTTGCTCAGTGCGAATGAACCAGAGCCTATAAGGTTGCCATCGGCAAAGATATCCACTCGATAATTGCCAGCATAAAGTACCTCATTGACGTCCCAATAGACCGTTACAGCCTGCTCTTCGCCAGTATATTCGATGTACTTCTTCATAGAGTATGCCAACTGACGGTTCTCGTAAGAGAAAGTGTCGTTGCGATCCTTGGTCAGCACATCGTTATCTGGCTTACTGATTCTAACATATACTGTCTTCTCGCCAGCCTGTGCCGTGATGTTGCGGGCAATGTTGAAACTGACGCGCAACTTTTGGACATCCTTAACTTTCTTAGCCTCCTTGCCACGTTTGTTTTGTGGGAAGACACTGATATTGGTAGCATCCAACTGAGCTGCCAATGTCACTTGCTTGGTCAGTGTCTTGCGCTCCTCGCTCAGTGAACTTACCTGACGGCTTGCCTCTTCATATTTCTCAGTCACTTCGGCAATCTGCACACGTTGCTGCTCTGTCAAGCGGTTCAGCGAATCTATCTGATTCACGTAACCCACCATCACCTTACGCAAAGTAGCCAACTCGTTCTTCAATCGTCTGATTTCAGTAGCATTGGTGCTCTTCACCGTGCGCAATTCCTCCAACAATCGCTGGGTCTTGAGTTGTTCCTGCTCCAGCAATTGTGCCAGTGAGTCGTTAGCCACCGTCATTTTTAGTTCGTCGTACTGATGTGCAAAGTTGGTATATTCGTTCTCTAGGTCTTCTTTCTCTAATTTGAATTCCTCCTGCATCTCTCGGTTAGCTTGCTTCTCATTGAAAAGCATATAAGTCACGCCTGCAAGTGCGGCTACCAAGATGACGCCAATAATGCCTATCAAAACGTTTTTCTTCATAATCTCAACTGTTTATAGTAAATCCGCCACAAATGTAAACATTTTAGTTGAAATAAAAAAAAGCTGCGCCATTTAGACGCAGCTTCTAAGATGTTTTAACTAAACCAACCCAATATTTAGAGATTTGGGTTCTCCTTCTTCCAGTCAGCGATAGGAGGAATGATATTAAGAGTTACCAGCTCATCGCGCATCTTCTGCAAGTGTTCGTAAGATGCATTCAGCGCTGCCATTTCCTCTGCAGTTCCCTCAGGCTTGGTGAAGTGAACGCCGTCTTTGTCAATAATAGTAGGCATAGCCATCATTACGTTCTCGAAGCCATAAGCCTTTACGAAGCAACCAGCAGGCCAGGTGAAAGGTTCGCCACCCATAGCGCCTTCAATCATCTTGACAGCCTGATAAGCCGGGCTCTGGAATGAAGAACGACCACGCAACTTGATGATATTGCTACCACCTTGGATAGTCATGTGCTTGATTTCTGCCCAACGTTCTTCTGACAGATTCATCTCGCTCAGAGGCTTGCCGTCAATCAGTGCCTTGCTGGCAAATACTGCCATCTGCTCGCCATGACCACCATAGGTGTAAGCCTTGGTTACCTTGTCCTGACGTACACCGAACTCCAGTGCCAATTGCTGCTGCAAGCGAGTGCTGTCCAAAGCTGCCAAAGAGGTCAGCTGATTTGGCTTCAAACCAGAGTGAATCAGAGCGGTCAATGCTGTAACGTCAGCAGGGTTGAATATAACAACTACGTGTTTTACGTCAGGACAGTATTTCTTGATGTTCTCACCGAAGTCTGCTGCAATCTGACAGTTGCCCTTGAGCAAGTCTTCACGAGTCATACCCTCCTTACGAGGAGCTCCACCAGAAGAAATGATGTATTTTGCACCAGTGAAAGCCTCTGCCGCATCAACCGTATAAGAAAGGTTTGCTTCAGGGAATGCACAATGACACATCTCATCGTAAACGCCATGAACACCTGGCTCATAGATGTCATACATACAAATGTTTGGAGTCAGTCCGAGCATGAGCACACTCTGCACCATGTTAGAGCCAATCATACCACCGGCACCAACAATGACTAATTTTTCGTCAGTTAAGAACTTCATAATAATAAGTTATTTTAAATGTTAAAGTAATCGCTTTTGTATATCACATGCAAATTTATGAAAAAACCTGCAATATTTGTGCAGTTTATCACAGATATTTAATAAATATTTTACTTAATCCCTTGCTATCGTGCATCGGCTCCCCACATCATCTTGCTTCGCAAGGTATTGAAGTATTGGTGGTCGAACCTTTTCACAAGTTTTACAGAGTAAGGGGCTCTGGTAATACGCAGGCGAGTACTCTCATCGCAAGACTCGCTTCTGCCATCCACTGATACCATGAAATTATGACTACGACTCTCTATCTCCAAGGTAATCTCCCAATCATCGCGTACCACCAACGGACGACAGTTCAGACTATGTGGTGCCACAGGGGTAATGACCATCGTCTTACTCTGCGGGGCAATAACTGGTCCACCCACACTCAGAGAATAACCTGTAGAACCAGTAGGTGTAGCTATAATTAATCCGTCGGCCTGATAGGTGTTCAGGTGCTCATGGTTAATAAACGCTTTAATGCTAATCATCGACGAACTATCGTGCTTCAGTATCGCCACCTCGTTAAGGGCACATGTGGGGATGCTTAATGCGTTGCTGGTGGTGAGTTGCAATACCGCACGTTCCTCAATCTTGTAGTGGTTAGCATAGATCTCGTCAATGGTCACATCCATTTCCTCAGGCAGTATGTCGGCCAAAAAACCGAGTCGCCCAGTGTTGATACCCAGGATAGGAATGTTACGGCTGCCTAAAATGCTGGCTGCTTTCAGGAAAGTGCCATCTCCACCCAAGCTAATCGCCATATCGGCTTCAAAAGCTTTGCCCTCGAACTGCTCACTGACAGGGATGTTCAGATGCTGCTCGTGTTGCAAGAACTCAGCAAAAGCCTTTTCTACCAATATTTTGGCCTTATAATGGCGCAGCAAACCCAACAGGTGCTCGGCGTGCAGTGACTTCTCGCTCTGATAGATATTGCCAATGATTGCAAACTTCATAACTGTTGTTTTGTTCTAGTATTTTAGTTGCAAAGATAGAAATAAATCTATATATTTGCATCTTAATTATAAGAAATAAACGAATGGCAAAAGATAAATCAGCTTATGTTTGCTCGAATTGTGGCTACGACTCCCCGAAATGGCTGGGCAAATGCCCCTCGTGTGGACAGTGGAATACTTTTCAGGAGGTGGTGATATACAAGGAATCGCCTGCCAAGAGTGCCAGCTTAGGACACGACTCTATGCGCAGTCAACAACCCGTAAGATTGCAAGACATAGATGCTTCTGCCGAGCCACGTATCGACATGCACGACGAAGAGTTGAATCGCGTGTTAGGTGGTGGATTGGTAAAAGGTTCGCTGGTTTTGCTGGGTGGCGAACCAGGCATTGGCAAGAGTACACTGGTCATGCAAACCGTATTGCAAATGCCCGAAAAGCGAATCCTCTATGTCAGTGGTGAGGAGAGTGAGCGACAGCTGAAATTGAGAGCTGACAGACTTAGGGGAGGGGGAGGCGACTGTCTGATTCTCTGTGAAACTTCCCTCGAACAAATCTTTATACAAATCAAAAAGGTAGAGCCCGATATTCTGATTATTGATTCTATCCAGACCATCTATACAGAGTTGGTAGATTCGTCGCCAGGCAACATTACACAAGTGAGGGAATGTGCTGCAGCCATCCTGCGTTTTGCCAAAGAGACGCATACGGCCGTGATACTGATAGGTCACATCAACAAGGAAGGTACCCTGGCTGGACCGAAGATATTAGAGCACATTGTAGATACTGTATTGCAGTTTGAGGGCGATCAGCATTATATGTACCGCATCCTGCGCAGCAACAAAAACCGCTTTGGCAGTACTGATGAACTGGGTATCTACGAGATGCGGCAGGATGGTTTGCGTCAGGTAAGTAATCCTTCCCAGTTGTTGTTGAATCAGGAGCATGAGGGAATGAGTGGTATTGCCATCGCTGGTGCCATTGAGGGCATTCGTCCTTTCTTGATTGAGGTGCAGGCCTTAGTTAGCAGTGCTGTGTATGGTTATCCCCAACATTCTGCCACAGGTTTCGATTTAAGAAGAATGAACATGTTGTTGGCAGTGCTTGAGAAACGCGTGGGTTTCAAACTGGCACAAAAGGATGTATTCCTCAATATCGCAGGTGGCTTACGTGTCAACGATACGGCAATCGACCTAGCCGTTATCAGTGCAATTTTATCGAGTAATATGGATGCCGCTATAGAACCGGGGGTTTGTATGGCAGGCGAGATAGGCCTGAGTGGCGAGATTCGTCCTGTAAGCCGCATTATGCAACGTATAAGTGAGGCTAAGAAGTTAGGTTTCAAACGTTTCTTGATACCTAAGTATAATCTGAAGGGTATCGATATCAGTAAGTTGGATATTGAACTAGTGTCTGTTCGCAAGGTGGAAGAGGCGTTTCGCATTTTGTTCGGATAAAGTATGACGAATGACTATCAAATAAGGGTTTTGCCAGAAATAGCAGCAGATATTGAGCGTATCAAAGGCTATCTGTTTGAAGAGAAAGGACTGAGTGGCATCAATGCCATCCGAATTCTTAAACGCAGCATTGATGCTCGCCAGCGTACCATTTTTGTCAATCTCACCTTACGGGTATATGTCAATGAACAACCTGAGGAACTTGCCTATACACCTGTTGAATACTACGATGTGTCTGATAAACCGCAGGTGGTGGTGGTTGGTGCAGGTCCTGGTGGGTTGTTTGCTGCTTTACGCCTTATTGAGTTGGGCTTGCGTCCTATCGTGATTGAGCGGGGTAAGGATGTGCACCAGCGTAAGCTCGACATTGCCAATATCTCGCGTACCCAAATGGTGGATAGTGAGTCCAATTACAGCTTTGGAGAGGGTGGAGCAGGTGCCTACTCAGACGGCAAACTTTATACCCGTAGCAAGAAACGGGGTAATGTAGAGAAGATACTCAATGTTTTCTGCCAGCATGGAGCATCTACTGATATTCTGATAGATGCCCATCCGCATATCGGTACCGACAAGTTGCCGGGAGTGATTGAGAATATGCGCCACACTATAATAGAATGTGGAGGGGAGGTGCATTTTCAAACTCGCATGGATGCCATTATCATTAAGAATAATAAGGTGGTGGGCATTCTTACCAATACGGGACAGGAGTTTATGGGCCCTGTCATCTTGGCTACCGGTCATTCAGCTCGTGATGTTTATGAGTGGCTCAATGCCAATGGCGTGGAGATTGAAGCCAAGGGCATTGCTGTAGGTGTACGTCTGGAGCACCCTGCCCATCGCATCGATCAGATACAGTACCATCGCGGCGAGGGCAGGGGCAAATACCTGCCAGCCGCCGAATACAGTTTCGTAACTCAGGTGAGGGGCAGGGGTGTCTATAGCTTTTGCATGTGTCCGGGTGGCATTGTGGTACCTGCTGCTACGGGGCCTGAGCAGATTGTGGTCAATGGCATGAGTCCGAGCCATCGCAATACAGCTTGGAGCAATAGTGGTATGGTGGTGGAGATACGGCCTGAAGATATCGAGGATCTTGAAGATACTCCTTTGAAGATGATGAGGTATCAAGTTGATTTGGAACGTTTATGTTGGATGCAGGGTAACTACAAACAGACGGCCCCAGCACAACGTATGGCAGATTTTGTGAATGGTCGCTTAGGAGGCAGTTTGCCAGAGAGCAGTTATGCTCCTGGTTTGATTCCTTCGCCTTTGCACTTCTGGATGCCTTCGTTCGTTGCTGATCGACTTCGTGACGGCTTACGCTATTTCGGTAAACAGAGTCATGGATTTCTTACCAATGAAGCCATTGTAATTGGTGTGGAAACACGTACTTCGTCGCCTGTACGCATCCTGCGTGATAACGCGTCATTGCAGCATGTGCGAGTGCAGGGCTTGTTTCCTTGTGGTGAGGGAGCTGGCTATGCTGGTGGCATTGTTTCTGCGGCAGTAGATGGAGAACGATGTGCCGAAGCTGCATTTAATTATATAAAGTAGGTAATATGGAGAGAGAAATTGCAATTATTGATAACAACTCATTGGCAAGGTTAGGACTGGAGAGGCTGCTGGAAGAGATTATCCCCAATTTTACTATTCGTACTTTTGGCTCGTTTGCTGAACTGATGGATGATACACCTGATATGTTTGCCCACTACTTTGTGTCCATGCAAATCTATCTGGAGCACACTGCATTCTTCCTGCACAAGAAATACCAGACGGTGGTGTTGTGCAATTCCGATACCCAGACTCAGCTTTCAGGTGTATTCTCACTTAATATCAATCAAGACGAGCAGCATCTGGTTAAGTCTATCATTAAGTTGCATGAGCATGGTCATCATCCAGGTCATCCTGGTGGTGTACATCCTAATGTCCTTTCTTCACAGATACCAATACGAAACGAACTCACCATGCGCGAGATTGAAGTGCTGAGTCTCGTGGCTCGTGGATATATCAATAAAGAGATTGCCACCAAGCTCAATATCGGTCTTACTACTGTTATTACCCACCGCAAGAACATTACTGAAAAGTTGGGAATCAAGTCGGTATCGGGTCTTACCATCTATGCCGTAATGCGTGGCTATATTGAGGCAGACTCCATTTAAATCATTATATATGAGGATTGTTTGACAGCCCAATTTCTACTAACTTTGCAGCAAAATACGAAGCTAAATTTTGATTGAGGTTTTAATGATTTAATTGTTGTGTGTGCGACAATGCGGACAAACTCCCTTTTGGCGAAGTTTTTGTCCGCATTGTCCACATCTATACGGGTAACGTAAGGTACGTAGCCATAGGCGACGAAGGAACATTGTCGTAAGCAGCAACAAAAAGAAATAGCCAAGGTAGAGGTGTGTGGTGAGCATGAAAAAAAGGTAACAGAATATGCATGCTGCCATTAGTCCTACCAAGTAATAAAGCACACTCCAGCCCGACAGGTGGTGGAACACTTCGCTCACTGCCGCAATGCAGGCTATAATGATGAGCCATAGACTACCTATGAACAGAGTAAGTATCCAAGGCAACTCCATCGGTGAAAACGTGGGATTGTAGTAGAAAGTCTCCCATGTGTCGGGGGCAAAAAGCTGCATGGTTTCATAGAGTGTGGCGCTGAATGCCACTACCAGACAGAGAAAAAGTGGATACAGACTATCGATATCGTTAAACCATACCAATTTGAATGGCTCTCGCTGGTAACCCCTCACCAAAAAGAAAGCGATGAAAATGGCCATCATAAATGCCAGTACGGCTTTGTTGGAGCCACTGAACGCATGAATGGCCTGGGAGATACTGTCGGTAGGTACAAACTGAAATTTCAAGTCTTTCTCATATACCCATCCTTGTACACCATCAGAGTGGGCAAGCTTCACCCAAATGCTGTCATTAACATCGGTAGTGTCTTTGCGTATCTCTGCCACCACCACACGGTCGCCTTTATATAGCATATTGGTGCAGTTCTGCAGAGGCAGACAAGCCAGATTCAGCGAGTCAGTCAAAAGTTCCAGATTCACACCTGGGGCATAATGACGCTCGTAAAGCATGGTGAGCGAATCACGAGTAGCCTCTTCAAGTTCCTCGCTCTCCAGCATTTCCCGATAAGGATAATGGCAACTTGCCAAAACTATCAGTCCAGCTAATATGTATAGCCACTTTTTCAATTATCCATAATTAATTTCATTTGACAATTCTTGCAATCAAAGACCAACTTAAACCGCTTCCCGTCCAAGCTCTGCAAGTAGTATGGTTCCCTGTAGGGTGACTTGCCATTTTGCCTTGTAGGGCACCATCCCATCGCAAAGCGAATGCAATGTTTGCAGAACATCACCACTGCCTTATTTATTGGTTGTTTCTCGAAAGCATCATCCATATGCGTCACTCCATGACCGACATAAAACTCACGTGCCTTGGTGTTCATTACATTGCCCAAATAGGTAAGAGAGGACTGCAAATAGGGGTGCTCAGTCTGTTGCCACTCTACTACCTCCTGTGGATAGTTGGCTATTCGCACTTTCGTCAGCTCGTCAATGATTTGACGGCGCCAATCTGCCAGTGCAGAAGAAGGAATAAAACTCTCAACTCTACACTCTACATTCTTAACTCTATATGGTGTATTCCCCAGCTTTGACAACTGTTTCTGAATATTCTCTCCTTGCGGCTTTTCCGCTTGCTGCTTCTCATATGCAAATGAGCGACTCGCCACATTGCCATCCTCATCGGTGGCAGTCAGGGCAAAGCCATCGGTAGTTTCGGTCAGTTGCCAACTAATACCTATTATACGTTCGGCACTGTGTTTGGCCAAAGTCTGCTCGAATCTGTAATCCAAATTGCGGTAGAGCACTGTCTTGGGTTTCAATTCTTCTATCCTATTGGCTAAGAACAAACGATTTTGCTCCACGCGGTTCACACGGAAACCCTGCAACTTGCCCTCGTTATCTAAGAAACAGAGTCCGTCACCATTATTGAAAGGCTTTACACCAGCAACTATTATTTGGTTGCCATGTACCTCCTTCACATACCCCATCTCTTCGCCCATTGCCTTGGGAGTATTAAACTGGGCAATGTCTGATTGCCTCCCCTCTAAGAAATAGTGGGTAAACCCACGATTGAAGCTCTTTGCTAGGTTGGGTGTAAAGGTATATTCGCAGGTGCCAGATGAGGTATTATGATATTCTGTCCTGCGTTGCAGAATTTGGTCTATTCTCTGTCTATAGGCAGCCGTCACATTCTTCACATAGCCAACGTCTTTAAGTCGGCCTTCAATCTTAAAGGAGGAAACACCTGCATCCATTAACTGCTCCAGTAAGTCCAATTGGTTCATGTCCTTCAGCGACAAGAGGTGTTTTTCGTGCATTATCTCCTGACCATCAGCATCCAGTAGATTGAAAGGAAGTCGGCAGAATTGAGCACATTCGCCTCGGTTAGCACTGCGTCCAAAGCATGCCTGTGAGGCATAGCACTGTCCACTGTAGCTCACGCACAAAGCGCCATGCACAAACACTTCTAACGCTACATTAGGGTAAGTCTGATGAATATCCTTGATTTCTTGTAGTGTCAGCTCCCTAGCCAATACTACTTGTTTGAAACCAGCTTTCGCTAAAAACAGCACCTTCTCTGGGGTCCGGTTGTCCATCTGTGTACTGGCATGCAGGGGAATAGGGGGAAGATTCAGTCGTGTGATACCCATGTCCTGAACAATCAGTGCATCCACATGAATATGGAACAACTCCCATATCAATTGTTCAGTTTCTTGTAATTCGTCTTCCTTGAGGATAGTATTCACTGTCACATAAATGCGAACATTGAAAAGATGAGCATACTCAATCAGTTTGGCAATGTCTTCTATCGAATTGCCGGCTGCTACTCTTGCCCCAAATTTCGGAGCACCAATATACACAGCATCCGCCCCATGGTCTATTGCTGCGATTCCACACTCTAGGTTCTTAGCAGGAGACAGGAGTTCAACAGATCGTTTCGATATCATAAGGAGTCTCCTGATATACGTAATAATTCAGCCAATTGGTAAACAGTAGGTTAGCATGTCCTCTCCATCTAACAGTTACTCCCTGCTCTGGATCATTGTTCTGGTAATAGTTAACAGGCATGTCGATTGGCAACCCCTTGCCTAAATCACGACGATACTCAGTATCAAGTGTCATGGGAGAATACTCCGAATGACCTGTTACAAAGAATTCCCTGCCTCCACGAGCCATCACCATGTGAACGCCAGATATATCTGATTCCGATAGCAAAGTCAGTTCTGGCACCTTCAGGATATCCTCCTTGCGTATTTCCGTATGGCGACTATGTGGCACGAAAAAGCGGTCATCAAATCCGCGGAATATAGGATACATTGGATCGAGTGCTCTGTGTTCGAATACCCCAAACATCTTCTTGTTGAGTTGGTGTTTTGGTACTCCATAGAAATGATACAGACCAGCTTGTGCTGCCCAACAGATATAGAGGGTAGAAGTAACATGTGTACGGGCCCAATCAAATATCTCAGTCAGTTCATCCCAGTAGGTCACGTCTTCATATTCAAATTGTTCCACGGGTGCACCAGTGATAATCATGCCGTCATACTTGTGAAGTCGCATCTCCTCAAAGTCGGTATAGAACGCCTTCATGTGCTCTATGGGAGTGTTCTTCGAGGTATGACTCTTAATTTTCATCAGTGAGAGCTCAATCTGCAAGGGTGAGTTCGAGAGTAAACGTATCAAATCTGTTTCGGTAGTGATTTTCAGGGGCATTAGGTTCAGTACTGCAATACGCAAAGGACGTATGTCCTGCGATCCGGCTCTGAGGTCGTCCATCACGAATATGTTCTCTTTCTTCAGCAGATCTACTGCCGGTAATGTCTTGGGAATATTAAGAGGCATGGTTCATTTGCTTTATTTGATTGCAAAGTTAGTGCAAGTTAAACACAAAACCAAAAATGCTTGGATATTTGTTTTGATGAAACACTACCTACTTTATTTAAAGGTACGTTATTTTTTATTATCTTTGCACCAAATAAATCATATATTCACTATTATGGCACATTATTCTTATATTCCTCAGGGCGTTTGTTCCCAATGTATCGACTTTGAGATCGTAGATGGCAAGTTGCATAATATCGTATTCACCAAAGGTTGTCCGGGCAACCTTAAGGCCATTCCTAAACTTGTGGAAGGTGCTGATGCCAAGTGGGTAGCTGATACCCTTCGTGGCAACACTTGTGGTGACAAACTCACTTCTTGTGCCGATCAGTTTGCTAAGGCCATCGACCAAGCATTAGCTCAATCATAGCCATAATTCTGCTTCATGATTGGGTTCAGCGTGAGCACGTCGCCTGGTATGGGAAAGACAGTAGTAAAGCCATTGTCTTCATTCGGAATCTGCGGGCGACTGGAATATGCTCTGGTGAACTGACCGAAGCGGATAAGGTCTTGGCGACGCCAACCTTCCCAAGCCAACTCCAATTGCCTTTCAGCTAGGATATTGTCCAATGTAGCCTTGCGATAGCCCATGCCTGAGCGGGAACGCACGGCATTTAGCTCCTCATCACCATTTTTACCGTTACGAACCTTTGCCTCACTCATCATGAGCAACACGTCTGCATAGCGGAACAGCACGATGTCGTTGTTCATCAGTTTGCCGTCTTTGGTAGAGGTGTAGTCTATGGCATATTTCTTCATCCTGGCACCTGCCAACGCCTCATATACATCTCCCGACAAATCCAGTTTGATGGCTTCAGGATGGTATTCCAGTACCTGTCCGTTCTGCATTATGATAGGATTACCTTGGTCGTCTGTTATAAGGTTCCAGTAGTATGTCTGGTCAAAGCGGTTGTCGGTTTCATCGGTACCATATCCAAATGTGGCGAGGGCCTCTAACGTGGCACTGGAGCCATTTTCCCCACTCATGCCATACAAGCCGGCATGGCGGTAGTGGTATGAACGGAAGAGGTTCTGCATCTGGTTGGCGTATTTGCTGGGATCCATGGGGATGGTAAAGATGTTTTCCACGGAATTTTCGTTATGCACGGCAAAGCAGTCGCTCATGACGGGCTCGAGATCATAGCCATAAGATGCAAGATACTTGCAGTAAGTAAAACATGCTTCCCAGGCATTCATCTGTTGATCGTCCACGTCAATCATTATGTCTTTTCCTGGCGTTCTGATGCCGTCGGTCCAATTCTCGTCCATGTAGATTTCTGCGTTCAGACAAATCTTTGCCAGGAGGAAGTCCACTACAGGACATGTGATGCGTCCGTAATAGTCGTTCAGTTCATTGCTGCGAGTAATGGGCAGTATGTCGTGAGCGTATTTCAATTCCTTCATCACGAATTTGAACACCTCAGGTCGCGTACTCTGGTTAATCTCACTCATAGGTGTGGAAGAGGAGAGCACCAAAGGCACCCTTCCGAACATATCCATCAGGTAATAGTAATACATGGCTCTCAAGGCACGCACTTCAGCGTTATAGGCAGTCTGCTTGTCAGTGCTGAGCAGTGACGCATGACTGTCGAGTGTCTCGAGGGAGCGGTTACAGAGGGCGATGACCTTATACAGGTACTTCCATGTGTCATTCAGCGCACCCGTTCCTGCATCCCAATCGTGCAGGAAGATTTCCTGCCAGAAACCACCATCGTACCAGTCGCTCCCTCGGGTGGGGATGATGGCTTCGTCGGTGGTGAATGTGTTGAAGTCATATACCCCTCGGTAGGTGCCTTGCAGGCCTTGACTCTGGGTGTTGCCACCTATATAGTTATAGAGTGTGGCTACAGTATTCAGATATAGTGAACTTGCATTTTGGTATGCCAACTCTTCCACATTTTGGTCCTTGGGCTCTTCGTCGAGGAAAGAGTTGCACGATGTCATCACTATCGCCGCAAATATGATGTAAATCTTTTTCATGTCGGTTATCAATTAGAATTGTATGCTTACTCCTAACGAGTATGAACGATATACAGGGTAAGTGCGCTTATCATCTAATCCCAAAGTGTTGCCCACCACGTTGCTGTTAATCATGGGGGTAAGTCCAGAATAACTGGTAATGGTGGTGAGGTTGTTTACAGACAAAGACAGTCGCAGGTTACGTACGTACTTCGCCTTGCCCAATGGCACATTCCATCCAATAGTGAGATAATCGAAGTTCAGGTAGTCTCCACGTTCCAGCCAGTAGTCGGTAACCATCTGGTCGCCTATTTGTTGCTCTGGTGCTTCTGGCATCACATTGTAATAAGGCAACGAGTTTATATTCATATAAGTAAGGGCAGTGCCATTGAAAATCTTGTGGCCAAAAGCACCGTTTACTTGCAGGGAAATGTCGAAATCCTTATAACGGAAACTGAAATTAGAACCTATCAGCACTTTGGGTGTAGCCTGTCCTGCAAAATAGCGGTCGGTCGCCACGTCCCTCACCCCGTCACCATTCAGGTCGGCTATCTCATAACGATAGGTACCGTCAGCTTGAGGTATCAATCCTGTGCAATGTGGTAAATAGAACACACCCAACGGTTGTCCTACAGCTTGATAGACAATATCGTTATAGCCTCCGTGAAAGCCAGCTCCATTGATAGTGCCGATGGCTGACATCGAAGGGGCAGTAAGGTAATCGTTACCAAACTTACCGCTTAGCGATACCAGTTTGTTCTGCTGGAAAGCAATGTTCACATTCGCATTGAAATCGATGTCACGTTGTTGTATCAGTGATGCACCAATGCCTATTTCCAAACCACTGTTCTTCATCGACCCGATGTTGGCAAGCAGTTTGTCATAAGGGTAGGGAGGCACGGTCACATTATACATATACAGCATGTCGGTGGTCTTGGAATGATAATAGTCGGCTGTCACCACCAGTCGGTTGTTCCAGAATCCCAGGTCGAGACCCATGTTGAAAGTATGCTTCACCTCCCATTTCAAATCAGGGTTGGCATTGCGTATGATGCCTAAGGTCACTGTTGGTGACCCGTTGACTGGCACTACACCATTGGGTTTCACCAATTCCAGTGAGTTGTAACTGTCAATGGCTCCCAAGTTACCACTTAAGCCATAACCCAGACGCAACTTCAGGTTGTTGACGGTAGGCCTGATGGTTCGCATCCACGGCTCATCGCTGATGACCCATGCACCAGATACTGAGGGGAAGAAACCCCAGCGATGGTTCCTGCCAACTTTGCTCGAGGCATCGGCACGCATGTTGAGAGTCAGTGAGTAACGCTCCAGATAGCTGTAGTTCACACGTCCCATGAAGGATGTCATACGTGGATCCTCATACCTTGATGACGTGCCATCCCATAACCGTTCTGCTCCAGCCTGTAGGTTATGGTAGCCATAATCGTTGGTGGAGAGGTTTGATGAGGTGGTGTGAAACTCCTTGAGGATGGTTTTCTGCACCTCAGCCAACCCCAGTAGATCCAGATGATGATTGTCGAAGTTGAGATTGTAGCTCACTAGGATGTTACCTAACATATCCTCCATCTTGGTCTCACCTCTGTATATCTGTCCGTGGCTCCATACATAAGTTGGCATGAACTGTGACTGGTTCACCACATTGTACGAATATGAGCCGAATGCTGCTATTGAGAGGCCGTGACCTAAATCGAAGGAAGCTTTCATGTGAGTGTTGAAGTGAGCATTGTCGTCGTGGTCGAGGATGTCGAGCAATGACTGGGGATGGTTAATTTGCGAGGCATCACTATATTGACTCCAACTGCCATCGTCATTTCGTCCCGTCTTGAAGGTGGGGTTGAACGATGCTGATGAATAGAACAGCTTCTGAATGTCATGGATGTATTTGTTTCTTTGAAAAGAGCCGAACATGCCCAAGTCAACCTTCAAGCAGTCATTGAATCCCATTTGAGTCACGTCAATTTTAGCCGTGAAGTTTCTGTTGCCTATGCGTTGAATCACCGTGTTGTGGTCTAAGAAGCCTAATGATGCACGGAAAGACGATTGTTCGGTACCTCCACCAAAAGCCACATGATGTCGTTGCACGGAACCTGTACGGGTGATGGAGCTGGAGAAATCTGAGTTGAATCCGTTATCCACGATGTTCATGCCCATGCTTTTCGTAACATTTCTATATCTTGTGGCATCCAGCATCTGGATATTCTTGTAAATGCTTTCAAAACCCACGTTGCCGTCATAGCTGATATAGAAGTTGTCTGCTTGTCCTTTTTTCGTTGCTACTTCAATCACGCCTGATGCTCCACGACTACCGTATTGTGCAGTCTCAGATGCATCTTTCAGAATCGTGAAACTTTCAATGTCGCCAGGGTAAATATTGCTTAGGGTGGTCAGGTCGCTCTGTACTCCGTCAATAATGACCAAGGGGTCGTTGCCACCAGTTAGCGAGGTAGTACCCCTTACACGTACCGAGCTCAGCATGGCAGAAGTATTAGTGCCTGTGGATATGCTTACACCGGCAGCTTGTCCGCTTAAGGCATCCAAAGAGTTCGTGATAAGACCTTTGTTCATGCGGTCTTCCCCCACTTTTTCCACACTTCCGCTCATGGTCTTGGCATTACCTGTAGCATAACCTACACTCAGCGTGTCGGTGCGTTGTATCTGGGCAGCAATAGATGATGCAATGCCCAATAAGAATAATGTATAAATAAATCTTCGCATAGTAACTTCTTTAGCTATGCAAATATACTGAAAAGAAGAGAAAATCGCAAAACATATAGTCAATAAAAAAGGCTGCTCAATCAAGCAGCCTTTTTTATTGACTTCAACAGATTACCATACATCTGCACGCTTTTCCTTTGGTATAAACATAGGATCATCCTCGGTGATGTTGAACGCCTCGTACCATGCATCAATCTGAGGAAGGGCACCATTCACACGCCAACGACCCAAAGAGTGAACATCCGTCTTGGTGCGACGCAGAATCTCTTGGTCAGTAATATTGTTAGCCCATACACCAGCAAATGCTAAGAAGAAGCGCTGGTCGGCAGTAAAGCCATCCTTGTCAGGCAATGGGTTGTCTTTCGTAGCATTCTTGTATGCGGTATAAGCAATCTTCAGACCTCCGTGGTCGCCAATATTCTCGCCTAAAGTCATGGCACCATTGCCGTGAACACCTGGAGCTACTTCAATGCCAGAGAAGAAGTCAATCAGTACCTGTGCACGCTGCTTGAAGTTCTCGTTGTCTTCCTCACTCCACCAGCCAGACATATTACCATCCTTGTCAAACTGACGACCAGAATCGTCAAAACCGTGGCTCATCTCATGACCGATTACCACACCGATACCGCCATAGTTGAAGGCATCGTCAGCGTTCATGTCAAAGAATGGAGGCTGTAGGATGCCAGCTGGGAAGCAAATCTCGTTGGTAGTAGAGCTATAATAAGCATTTACAGTCTGTGGAGTCATGTGCCACTCTGTTGGGTCAACTTCCTTGCCGTACTTGTCAATTGATTCTTCATATCTCCAGAGACGTACAGCCTTAGAGTTCTCGTAATATGACTTTTTAGGATCGATGGTCAGGGTTGAATAATCTTTCCACTCATCAGGATAACCAACCTTCACACGGAAAGTAGCCAATTTGTCTAATGCCTGCTTCTTGGTAGCATCACTCATCCAAGTCAGCGCCTTGATGCGCTCACCCAGTGCTTCCTGTTCACTCTTTACGAGCTGTTCCATACGAGCCTTTGCCTCAGGTGGGAAGAACTTCTCAACATACAGCTGACCCAGAACTTCACCCAGAGCACCTTCAGTTGCACGCAAAGCACGCTTCCAACGTGGTTCCTGCTCCTGTACACCAGCCATTACGCGACTGTTGAAATCGAAGCTCTCTGTAACGAATGCATCGCTCAGGTTGTTGGCTGCTGATGAAATCTGCTTCCACTGCAAGTAGAGAATCTGCTTGTCAACAGGCAGTTTGTCAATCAGTTTCATGGCAGCAGTGATAGCTTCTGGCTGACCAACCACCATCTCATTCACTTCACCCTTGATGCCCATGATATCAAATATCTTCTGGAATGGAATAGAAGGATAGAGCTTCTTCACCTCGTCCATCGTCATCTTATTGTAGTTAGCCTCTGGGTCACGCATCTGTGTACGAGAACGGAAGTTGTTAGCCAACTCATTCTCTACGTCCATCACCACGTCACGAGCCTTCTGTGCATCAGCATCGCTGTAACCAGCCAACTTGAACATGTTCACGATGTGCTGTTTGAAAGCCTCACGAATGCGAACAGTATTATCGTCGTTTTCCTTGTAATAGTCAATTTGCCCCAATGATAGGCTGCCCTGACGCAAGCTCATGATGTGTGCCTTAGAATTCTTGGCATCGGTGCCGACACCTAATCCATAATATGCGCTTACACCACGCTTGTTCAGCTTAGCGAGCAACTCATATACGTCCTTCTGGCTCTTCAGCGCAGCTATCTCTGCCAAATCAGCCTTGATAGGTTCTACACCCTCGGCATTCAAGCGAGCGCTATCCATTACCAACGAATACATATCGCCAACCTTCTGTGCGTTGGTACCCTCGGCATTGTCAGCCTTCGCCAACTCTTGCACCATAGTACTCAGTGCCTCAGATGCGCGCTCAGACAGCATGTCGAATGTTGCGAAACGAGCCTTGTCACCTGGCAGTGGGTGCAACTTTTGCCATCCACCGTTTACAAATTGATAGAAATCGGTACCAGGTTTTTGTGTCTGGTCCATGTACTCCAGATGCAGACCTGATGTCTGTTTTGGAGCTTGGTTGCAAGCTACCAATACCAAACCTGCAACCATTGTTAAAAGATACTTTGCTTTCATTTATATAACATTTTGGTGTTTAAACTTCAAAATCGGCACAAAGTTACATAATTATATTTAAAAAGGCTACGGAAACGTAGCCTTTTTTTAAATTATAATTAGGAGTCTTCATTTCTGAAAGACTCTAATATAATCTACTTTCATGGTAATAGGAAGTGCACTATCGTCAACGCCTTCCATGCCACCCCAGTCGCCACCCCAAGCCAAGTTCAGGATAGGATAGAAAGCATAGTGGAACGGCCACTCGTCCTGTTCTTCACCCATCTCAGCTTTGGTAGCTGACAATTGAACCTTACCGTCCACAAAAGTAGTAATAGATTCAGGTGTCCACTCGCAGGCATATATGTGCCAGCTCCCTTCAGCCTCCTCAATGTCTAGGTGATGTGTCTTCTGGGTGCCCTTCACATGATTATATGCACCTGTATGCAATGAAGAAGAAACGTCGTTAGGCACAACACCCACCTCTTCCATAATATCAATCTCACCACATTTAGGCCAGCGATATTCACTCTTAACAGGCATCATCCAGAAAGCGGGCCAAGTGCCTTTGCCTTTTGGCAACAAGATCCGAGCCTCGAAATAGCCGTATTCCCAACCTGTATTGCGATGTGCATACACACGACCAGAATATATCTTGCCATCCGAGCCCTTGAAACAATGAATTAGTAAGTTCCCATCCTTGATTTCTGTCACACGTTGGCCATCGGCCTCTCCGTCACGGTAGTTTTGCAACTCATTGTTCACCCAATGGTCATCCTTCACTTCGTGCATCCACTCATCGCTTAGCACAGTACCTTCGTTAAACTCATCGTGCCACACTAGTTGATAGCCCTCTGGTGCCACAATATCATCTTCTTTCGGTGTTGAGGCACAAGCTGAAAATAACAAGCTTGCTATCTCCAAAATTAAAACTTTTCTCATTGTCAAAATCATTTCTTAAATAATCTCTTCGCCATATCGCGGAACGCACGACGCCATGTCAGCCACTCGTGAGCAGTACCCTCAGACACATACGTCACGCAGTTGATACCCTGCTTCTGTACAGCTGCACAGCTAGCAGGGAAGCCGAAATTACCCTCGTCAGAACCCCAACTGATGTGCAACAGACGCATCTGCTTGTTAAAAGTTGCAGGATCTGCAAAAGTACCGCCAAATACCGTTTTCACGTTCTCATCGTTCACACGGAACAAGCCACTCAGCAGTCCCATCCAAGCAAACTTATCCATGTTATGGTTATCCAATACGGTCGATGTTGTTTGTCCGCCACCACGAGAAAGACCAGCCATAGCTCGGTTGTCACGGTTGGCAATAGTACGGAAGTTCTTGTCGATAAATGGCACCAGTTCATCTACATAGATGTCTGAAACCGTTTTGCCTGGTACGTCACGAATAACAGGCGTGAAGCGCATATCGCCACTCATTACCACCACAATCATCTCCTCTGCCTCCTTGGCAGCAATCATGTTGTCGAGGATGAAATCCACATGACCTTGATCAACCCAGCCAAATTCGTTCTCACCGCTTCCGTGTAGTAGATAAAGCACTGGATAACGTTTTTTACTTGTCTCATAGCTAGCAGGCACATATACGTTGACATGTCGGTAAGTGCCGTTGATTTCAGAGAAATAGTTCAATGACCTAACTTGTCCGTGCGGTACGTTCTTGTTGAATCTGTAGTAGTCACCTTCAGGTCCCTCAGGTACCTCGATGCCACCCGCAGTCAGTCCGTAGCCGTAGTATGCATGGGTGTTCGGGTCAGTCAAACGGGCACCATCCACCGTCACGAAGTAGTAGTGGAATCCCACTGGCAGTGGGTCGGTCTCGATGGTCCACACGCCGTCTTTGTCTTTAGTGCCCTTGAACTCATTTGGGCAACTTACTGTCACAGTGTGAGCCAGAGGTAAGTAAAACTTGAAATAAGCCTTGCGAGTCTGTGGGTCTACACGAGGATATTCTTGCCTCAGCATATTGGTTTCTGAGGGCAGTGATCCTTTCTCATAATCTGTCATAGCTTTTGGCAGTTGGTTCTGCTGCTGAGCGAAAAGCCCTGTGGTAGCCATTATTAGTGCCAGGGCTGTCAAGATTCTTGCTTTCATAGTATCTAATTTTATATGATGATTCTCGTGATATGGATATTATTTTTACGCAAAGATAATGGCTATTTCTTACCCATGCAAATTATCATTGATTTTATTTTAAATTAATTTAAAGTGACGTTCGTAATTCAATGTTTGTCTGTTTGTTATAATGTTTTTTGTCGTAAATATTCCCCTTATTGGTGCTGACAAAAGACCAAATTAGACGAGGATAGCTCTCAAGAGCAGCGAAAACGGGTCTCGTCGTCATTGAGAACGGTTCTCGTATAAAATAAGCTATAATGCCCTTAAAAACTAGGGGAGATTTATCCCGATAATGTTGCCCGCAGGTTAAACTGCATTCCACATCGGCATTTCTTACTAGTGATAGAAAAAACCACTAATTCTTGTTGGTATATTAGTAGCAAAAGTTTATCTTTGCAGAAGATTCCGAATAGTTTAGAGTAGGAGTCTGTGTTTTTTATAGAAAGACGTACTGTACGCTTTAGAATGTGAAATAAGTGACAGCAGGCTCCACGTTTTTTTTATAGCTTATTTTGACTTGTTAGAGAGCCGACAAGTATGTGTACATTATGAAGTATGCTTTGGTTACTGGTGGCTCTCGAGGGATTGGAAGGGCTATATGTCTTAAATTGTCCCAAATGGGTATGCCTGTCGTTATAAATTATCAATCTAATGATAAATCTGCTCAAGAAACATGTGAGTTAATTAAACAATTAGGGGGTGTAGCTGAACTCCTGAAATTTGATGTTTCTGACAAAGAACAAGTTGACAATGCACTTAATACATGGGAAGACAATCATCCAGATGATTATTTCTCTGTACTTGTTAACAATGCAGGTAAAAGACATGATAATGCTCTTTTTATGATGGATGATAGTGAATGGAATGATGTTATCAGTACAACTCTTAATGGCTTTTTTTATTTAACTCGTAGATTGCTAAAACACATGATGCCTAGGCGTCGAGGAGGTCGAATAATTAATATTTCTTCTTTGTCAGGAATTAAAGGCTTGCCAGGTCAGTGCAATTATAGTGCAGCGAAAGCAGGTTTAATTGGAGCAACTAAAGCATTGGCTCAAGAAGTTGCATCAAGAGGAGTAACTGTTAATGCTATAGCTCCTGGTTTTATAGAAACCGACATGACTAAAGATCTTTCTAAAGAAGAATTAGTGAAACTTGTACCAGTTGGGCGTTTTGGAAAACCAGAAGAAGTAGCTGCTTTAGTTGCTTTTCTGGTTTCAGATGAAGCTGCCTACATCACAGGAGAAGTAATCAATATTAATGGAGGTTTACATACTTAAGTAAGAATAATGTGAAGGATGAAGGTATGAGTAGACGAGTTGTAATTACCGGCATGGGCATTTGGTCTTGCCTGGGAACAGATATAAAAACAGTCAAAGATTCTTTATATAATGGAAAGTCTGGAATAGGTTTATTACCAGAAAGACTTGAATATGGCTATAGGTCGGGTTTGTCAGGCATAGTGGAAGTTCCTGTAATAACAAAGCAAATGCTTGATAGGCATACACGAGCAGGTATGTCAGAAGAAGCCCAATATGCATATATGGCATCTCGACAGGCTTTTGAACAAGCTGCAATTAATGACAATTATTTAAGAACAAATGAAGTAGGATGCATTTTTGGCAATGATTCTTCTGCAAAGCCAGTTATTGAAGCTTCCAAAATCATGGATGAGAAACATGACTCAGCTATGTTAGGTTATGGCATCGTGTTTCAGTCTATGAATTCAACAGTGAATATGAATTTAAGTAGCATATTCCATCTTAGGGGTGTGAACTTTACTATCAGTGCTGCATGTGCAAGTGGCAGTCATTCTATAGGTATTGGCTACATGCTGATAAAACAAGGATTGCAAGATATGATTCTTTGTGGTGGAGCCCAAGAAACTAATTATTATTCGATGGCTTCATTTGATGCATTGGGAGCTTTTTCTGTGCGAATGGAAGAGCCAACCAAAGCAAGTCGACCTTTTGATAAAGATAGAGATGGCCTTGTTCCGAGTGGAGGTGCTGCTGCTTTGGTGTTAGAAGAATATGAACATGCTGTAGCTCGAGGTGCCAATATCCTATGTGAAGTTGTTGGCTATGGTTTCTCAAGTAATGGAGGTGGTATTTCTGAACCGAGCGATGAAGGCAGTGTGATTGCTATGACAAGAGCAATAAAGGATGCAGGAATCTCTGTTGATGATATTGATTATGTAAATGCACATGCTACATCAACCAAGCAAGGTGATATGTATGAAGCAATTGCGTTAAACAAGATGTTTACAGGACATAGAGCATTGATTAGTTCTACCAAATCAATGACTGGTCATGAATGCTGGATGGCAGGAGCGAGTGAAATAGTGTATTCAACAATTATGATGCAAAACAATTTTGTTGCTCCTAACATCAATTTAGAAAAGCCAGATGAATATGCAGACAAGCTGAATCTTACGGCTAAAACTGTTGATACTGAGGTGAAAGTTGTTTTAAGTAATTCATTTGGTTTTGGTGGAACAAATTCTGCTTTGGTAATTAGAAAAGTTTTATAATAAATAATTGATAATTAAGCAAATATTAAATAGGCTTTTGTAATAGCGTATTGAAGATGCATTTATCTGAGTCATTGTTAAATAAGTATACAAAAGATCAACTTTCTGCTCGTGAGGCTCAACGTCTTGCAGAATTCATTGCATGGGGTCCCGTTGTTTTTCAGGCATCTCGTTTAATGGTCAAGTTTGGAATTCTCGAAATAATCCGAGATGCAGAAGAAGGCTTGACAAGACAAGAGATATCCCAAATGACTGGCTTATCAGACTATGCCGTGAAATGCTTGACAGAAGCATCTCTTTGTATTGGTATTGTTTTGGTAAATTCAGAGACTGATAGATTTACATTGTCAAAAGTAGGTTGGTTCCTGCTAAATGACAAAGCAACGAGAGTTAATCTTGATTTCAATCATGATGTCAACTATGAAGGATGGTTCCATCTTGAAGAATCTTTGTTGAACGGTAAGCCTGATGGTCTAAAGCACTTTGGGTCTTGGCCTACTGTTTATGAAGGCTTATCCAGTTTGCCAAAGAATGTACAAGATAGTTGGTTTGCTTTTGACCATTTCTATAGTGACTCATCTTTCCCTGAAGCTTTAGATATTATCTTCAATCAGCATCATGTAAAACATCTTTATGATGTTGGAGGCAATACAGGTAAATGGGCTTTGCGGTGTGTGGGTTTTGATAATGATGTTCGAGTTACCATTCTTGATTTGCCACAGCAAATTGAGATGATGTATGCGAATATAAAAGGAAAAGCAGGAGCAGAACGAATTGCAGGTGTCGGCATTGATTTGCTTGACCAGAAATCCAAGTTTCCTAGAGCTAAAGGCAATATTGATGCTATTTGGATGAGTCAATTTCTCGATTGTTTTAGTATGGATGAAATCGTTGGCATCCTAAAACGAGCAAGAGAAATTATGAGTGATGAAAGCCGTATTTACATTATGGAAACGTTATGGGATAGACAGAAATATGAACCAGCAGCGTTTTGCTTGACAATGACAAGCTTATATTTCACAGCTATTGCAAATGGTAATTCCAAGATGTATAATACAGAAGATATGGAACTGTGTATAAGTGAGGCAGGACTTGAAATAGAGCAAATTCATGATCATTTAGGTCAAGGTCATTCGATAATTGTTTGTAAAATTAAATAAAGCAGGTTATGACAAGAAATGAAATTGAAGAAAAAGTTAGAGAGTTTTTAATAGATGATTTAGAAATTGATGAAGACAAAATCAAAGGGGATGCGATGCTTAAGGATGATATGGGTATCGATAGTTTAGATTTTGTTGATATTGTAGTGATTGTAGAGAAAAAGTTTGGTTTTAAGATCAAACCTGAAGAAATGGTAGACGTTAAGACGCTCAATCAATTCTGCGATTATATTGAGAAAAAAGTAAACTAATTTTTTGCATGGGTGAAAGAAAATGGACTGGGACAACTTATGGTAACGGATGGATGCATCGATGGCTAATCCGTGCCTTGAAGTATGTTGATGTGAGATTTATTTATGCTTTTTCATCAATTTTCGTTGTCCCCGTGTGCCTATTGCTTAACCCTAGCAGAAAAATAATTTATCAATACTTTAAAGAACGAATAGGTTACTCTACCATCAAGTCTGCTTGGATGACATACGTAAATCATTGCATTTTTAGTGAAACAGTCATTGACAAATTTGCTATGTATGCTGGGAAAGAGTTCAAGGTAGAGGTAGATGGTTATGACATATTCCAGTCTTTAGCAATTAAGGAGAAGGGATTTGTCCAGCTTAGTTCGCACATAGGCAATTATGAGATAGCGGGTTATACGTTGGTTGCAAAAGACAAACCTTTTAATGCTTTAGTCTTTGGGGGAGAGAAACAGTCTGTCATGGATAATAGAGATAAAATGTTTACTGAAACTAATATCAAAATGATTTTCGCAAAAGGTGATATGGAGCATTTGTTTGAAATAGACAAGGCTCTTTCTGATGGCGAAATTGTAAGCATGCCAGCTGATCGTTTCTGGGGCTCTCAGAAATATATAGAGACGGATTTCTTGAACAAACCTGCTCGCTTCCCTTTGGGACCTTTTAGTGTTGCGACAATAAAAGAAGTAGATGCCATTGCAGTGAATGTAATGAAAGAGTCAACGTTGAAATATAAGATATATGTCTCGAAACTGAGTTATGATAAGAGCAAACCAAGAAAAGAGCAGATGAGAGATTTGTGTCAGAGTTATGTTTCTGAATTGGAAAAAATGGTGAAGCAATACCCTTGTCAATGGTTTAATTTCTATGATTTCTGGAATTATGAAAGGAACTGAACATTTTTCTGGGGATTTTTTGAGGAGTATTGATATCCATGAACTCTTGCCGCAACAGGAACCTTTCGTGATGATAGGTTGTTTGACTCATTTTGATATGATTCGAACCGTAACTGAAACAAAGATTCAAGAAAACAATATTTTTGTTGAAAATGGCATGTTCTCTGCTTCTGGACTTATAGAAAATATAGCTCAGACATGTGCTGCCAGAATAGGATTTGTCAATAAATACATTCTCAAGAAAGGTATTCAGATAGGGTTTATTGGTGCAATTAAGGATTTAAAGATTCATTCAATTCCAAAGGTTGGTGATGTTATAACGACTGTAGTTGATGTTCAGGAAGAAATTTTTGGCATGATTTTAGCGAAAGCTGAGATTACGTGTGGAGAGAATATACTTGTAGAAACAAATATGAAAATCGCGATTAAGGAGGGTTAATAAAAAATGATACTAAAAGCATCAAAAGCAATCAATATCCGTTTTAGTGAAGTTGATTCCATGAGCGTTGTTTGGCATGGTTCATACCCTCTTTATTTTGAGGATGCGAGGGAAGAATTTGGGAAAAAGTATGGCCTTGAGTATATGACGATATATGGGAATGGGTATTTTGCTCCTCTTGTGGAGCTTTCTTTTCATTATAAAAAGCCTTTGAAATATGGAATGAACCCCAGGATTGATATTGTTTATATTCCAACGGAAGCTGCCAAAATTGTCTTTGAATACGAAATACATGACCAAGATGATGATAGCTTAATCGCTACAGGTCAATCAGTGCAGGTTTTTATGGATAAAGACTATCAGTTGGTGTGGGATAATCCCGAGTTTTATGCTCATTGGAAAGAGAAATGGAACGTAATGTAAGTCTTTGAAAATTATGGTTTATATAATAGCAGATAATATCTTGTCTCCTTTGGGAGAGACTACAGACCAGAATTATCAGAACGTTAAATCTGGTCATTCTGCTATTATGCATTACTCAAGTCTTTGGAACATCCCAGAACCTTTTTCTGCATCTTTGTTTAACGATGACCAAAATACACATTTAAAGAGAGATGGATTGTCGCGATTTGAGTCAATTGTTGTCAAATCCATAGAAAATGCATTGAGTGATGTGCAAATAGACTTAACGAAAGACAATGCTGTATTGATACTCAGTACAACAAAGGCTAACATTGAAGGTTTGAATGAAAATTGTCATGAAAGAACGGCTATCTATCCCAGTGAGTGTGCGAAACGAATCTGTAGAGAAATAGGCTTAAAAACAGAGCCTATTGTCGCATGTAATGCATGCATATCTGGTGCATCTGCCATTATCTTAGCTGCACGTTTACTGGAACTTAATTATTACAAATACGCAATTGTGAGTGGTGCTGATGTTTTGAATCCATTTATTGTTTCTGGATTCCAATCGTTAAAGGCATTAGCAGAATATAATTGCAAACCTTTTGATATTGAAAGATTAGGACTAAATCTTGGTGAAGCAGCCTCTACTCTTATTCTTTCCTCTGATCATCATGAGATCAGTCATAATAAATGGCATATTGAGACTGGCGCTATCCGAAATGATGCTTTTCATATAAGTTCACCATCCAAGAATGGGGAAGGTGCATATAAAGCCATCAAAGCAGTGCTAAAAGATGTAGATATAAATGAGTTGGCATTGATAAATGCTCACGGAACAGCTACCATGTTTAATGATCAAATGGAATCTGTTGCTATTGAGCGAGCAGGACTTTCATCCATACCTGTTAATTCACTAAAGGGGTATTTTGGTCATACTTTAGGTGCAGCAGGTGTATTGGAGACTGTTTTGACGGCGAGGTCTTTAGATGATCAAATGACTTTAGGAACTAAAGGCTTTGAAGAAATAGGTGTTTCTGGACATATTAGTATATCTGCAGAATCAACACATACAGATAAAGACACCTTTATAAAGATGATTTCTGGTTTTGGTGGGTGTAATGCATCATTGTTGTTGTCTAAATCTTTACATAATATTACTGATGTTAAAGAGACAATATCTATACTTAAGACACATCACGTCTTGATTACACCAGAGAGGATAGAAGTAGATGGTACTTCTCTGCCTCATTATTGTACAGGAAAAGAGATGCTAACAGAACTTTATAGGTCCTTTGTTAAAGAATATCCAAAGTTTTACAAAATGGATATGCTTAGTAGATTGGGCTTTATTTCAACTGAATTGTTAATAGAAGCTGAAGGCTTAGAGAGATTTGTTCCTAATGATAACAGGGCAATTATTCTTTTTAATCATTCATCTTCTATTCATACCGATAAAGAATATTTTAAGACGATTCAAAATCCAGATGAATATTTTCCGAGTCCTTCATTGTTCGTTTATACATTACCTAACATTGTAACAGGAGAAATAGCAATTAGAAATATGTATGCAGGTGAAACTTCATTCTATATGTTAAGTTATAAAGATGAGGGCTTGATGGAGAAAGTTCAAAAAGCATCTTTCTTGGATGGTATTACTGATAGTATGATCACTGGATGGCTTGATTATGAAAACGATGATAATTTTGAGGCAAATATATATACTGTTGAATTAAGATAATTTTGATGATGGAAGATTTAGTGTTAGAACTTAAAAAAGAAATTATAGAGGTGTTGAACCTTGAAGAGATGAAACCTGAAGAGATTGATTCAGAGGCACCTCTTTTTGGAGAGGGACTTGGCCTTGATTCTATTGACGCTCTAGAGTTGATAGTGTTGCTTGAAAAAAAATATGGCATTAGGTTATCTGATGCTTCAGAGGGTAAAGCTATTTTTACAAGCGTTTCATCAATTGCAAAGTTTGTAGCAGCAAACAGGAAAAAGTAATGTTTGTATGATTAATAGCGTTGTTATAACTGGTGAAGGAATAGTATCTGCTATTGGAATAGGGAAAGATGAAGTTTTACATTCTTTACTCGATAATAAAACGGGTATAGGAATAATGAATCATCTTAATTCTATTCATACAGAGCTACCTGTTGGTGAAGTCAAGTTATCAAATGAAGAACTGAAACAGAGGTTAAACCTTGATTCTTCTGATGAGATAAGCAGGACTGCACTGATGGGTATTTTGTCGGTTAAACAAGCGTTAGAAGATGCAAATCTGTTTAAGAAAGCAGGATTACGGATTTTATTTGTTTCGGGAACCACGGTTGGTGGTATGGATGTTACAGAAAAATACTATTCTACTTTCAAAGAGTCTGAAGACTATCTTAAATGCTTAGATGACCATGATTGCGGTAGTTCAACTCGTATCATAGCAGATTACTTTAACTTATTTGATGATTATACAACTATTTCTACAGCATGCTCTTCTGCAGCCAATTCCATCATTTTGGGCACTCGATTAATAGAAGCTGATATGGCTGATGTTGTAGTTGCCGGTGGTTCCGAAGCATTAACCAGATTCCATTTTAATGGCTTTAACTCTTTAATGATACTTGACAAAGAAGTATGTCGCCCATTTGATGATAATAGAGCAGGGTTGAATCTTGGAGAGGGGGCGGCATATGTGGTGTTAGAACGAGAGGATGTAGCCATTAGACGTAATGCAACAGTCCATGCTTATGTAACAGGCTATGGTAATGCTTGCGATGCATATCACCAAACTGCTTCTTCTGAAAATGGAGAGGGCGCTTTTTTGGCAATGACAAAGGCTTTAACCAATGCATGTTTTAATCCATCAGATATACAATATGTTAATGCCCATGGGACAGGTACGGTCAATAACGATAGAAGCGAGAGTATAGCTCTAAAAAGGGTGTTTGGAGATGAGTTGCCGTATGTTTCAAGTACAAAGTCATTTACTGGTCATACAACTAGTGCTTCTGGGAGCATAGAGGCCATAATCTGCATCTTAACGTTACAGCATCAATTTGTACCTGGCAATCTTGGCTGGAAGAACCAGATGGATGATGGCATAATACCATCTTTGGGCATAGACCATGCAGAAATATATAATGTGTTATGTAATTCTTTTGGCTTTGGTGGGAATGACTCATCTATTATTCTGTCAAGAAAGAAGCCTCAAAAACAACAACATAAGCTGCCTGTTTGTAAGCATATTCGTGTTCTCTCAAAAGTTGAGATCAATGATGTCGACTCATTGAAAGAAATAACAGGTTTTATTAGTCCCATAGAAGTTAGACGAATGGGTAAGCTGATGAAAGCATCATTGTTATCATCATTTAAAGCTCTTCAACAAGCTGGTATAACCATGCCTGATGCTATTATTACTGCTACATCCTTAGGTTGCTTGGAGAATAGCGAGCTTCTTTTGGAACAAATGGAAGAAGAAGGAGAGGTTCTGTTAAAGCCGACCCTTTTTATGCAAAGTACCCATAATACATTAAGTAGCAATATAGCTATACAGACGCATTGTCATGGTTATAATGTCACATATTCTCAGGGAGAAAAATCTCTAGAATGGGCACTGCTAGATGCTAAAATGCTTTTAGGAGAAGGTTATAAATATATTTTAGTGGGATTTCATGATGAAGCTACACCATTTTATCAAAGTCTGATGAAGAAGATGGGGAAGGAAGCATGTAGTCCCTTACATTCAATATCAATGGTAGTAACATGTGGAGAATAATTAGTTATGCTATAATACAGAGTTTGTTGCTAACTGCAGGTCAAGTTTTCTTGAAGTTTGCGTTAGCTAAAATGCCTCCGTTTGAGTTAACGAAGTCGTTTATGTATCAGTTTTTGACCAATTGGCAGTTTGCTGTTTGTGGTTTGTGCTTTGCATTAGCTTCTGTCCTTTGGGTTTATATGATAAAAATCTTCCCACTTAGCGTGGCATATCCGATGATAAGTTTGAGCTATTGTTTTGGTATGATAGCTGCTATTTTTTTCTTTCATGAGGATGTGTCATTTATGAAATGGGTTGGTGTGTTCTTTATTATGGCAGGCTGTTTTTTTATTGCGAGATAAAATGAAAAGGATTATTACTATATTAATAGCTGTATTTTGGGCTTCTGCCTCTTTATTCTCACAAGGTGTGAACCAAATAAAAGATGAGATAAATCAAGCTGCATCAGTGATGAAGTCTTTGCAGTGCGATTTCATTCAGATAAAACATGTAAAGATGCTGAACCATGAAATGAAATCTACTGGCAGGATGTATTACCAGCAAACTAATATGCTTAGGTGGGAGTACATATCACCCTATAAATACACGTTCATTTTGAATGGTTCGAAAGTAAGCCTAAAAAAAGATGACCGTAGTGATGTTATTGATGTTAATCAGAATAAGCTTTTCAGGGAGATTGCTCGTATAATGATGAATAGTGTGGTTGGCAAGTCTTTGTCGGATGAAAAAGATTTCAAAACAGAAATTGCTATTGAGAAAGACGAATATATAGCAACATTATTACCTCAAAGAAAGGATATTAAGTCTATGTTTGAGAGAATAATCCTACATTTTGACAAAAATAATAAAGTAATTTCTTCTGTTGAATTATTGGAAAAAAACGAAGATAGAACCATTATTACAATGACAAATATTAGAATTAATGAACAGATTTACCAAAGTATGTTTGACATTTATTAGTATATTCTTTTTGTGTATAATCTCAAATGAAACATATGCACAAAGTCTATTACCGAATGAAGGCGATAGCAAAGAATATCAGATGACTATAAATATGCCGAAAGCATATATTAGTGGTATTTGTGTTATGGCTAATGATGGTGAGAGAGTTAATGGGTCTATTTTCAATGAGTTCGGTCTTTCTATGCTTTCTTTTTCTTATTTGATAGAAAAAGACAAGGTGATAATATTGTCTGCAATGAAGATGATAAACAAATGGTATATTAAAAGGGTACTTAGAAAAGATTTGTTAGGGGTTATCAAATGTTTGCAGAACAATAATACTACTTATGAAGATACAAAGCATAATATTAACATAATCATCAAACCAATGTTTGATTAGTTAACTTGAATATGGTACTGCGAGATCAACTATATAGTGTTTATAATAAAAACAAAGAGGGCGATGCTTTCATTTATACAATTGAACTGAATCCCCAACACTTTATTTATAAAGCTCATTTCCCTACTAAGCCGATAACCCCTGGGGTGTGCATTGTTCAGATAGCAAAAGAATTGCTTGAAGACGCATTAGGCGAGATGCTGGTGATTAAGGTTATAAAGAATGTGAAGTTTATTTCCACAATTACGCCTGATAAAAATATACACGTTGTATTTAAGATTGAAAAGATTTCAGTTGCGGACGAAGGAGACGTAAAGATGCAATCTCTTGTGTGTGATAAAGATATCCTTCTTTCAAAAATCTCTTTAATTTGTAGAAGAACCAATAATGACATTTGAAGAAAACATAAAGAATACTCTTAGTGAAAGAGGAGTTTGTGTAATAATACCCACATATAACAACGACAAGACTATTGAATCAGTCATAAATGAGGTATTATTATACTGCGATGATGTTATTGTCATTAATGATGGTAGTACCGATAATACAGCATCTATATTATCTCATATAGATAAAATTCATGTTGTAAGAAATCTACAGAACAAAGGCAAGGGAAATGCATTAAAAAAGGGATTTAAAGAAGCATTAAAATTGGGCTTTTCTTATGCAATTACAATCGATGCTGACGGTCAGCATTACCCAATGCATATAGTCGATTTCTTGAAAGCCAATCAAATGTATCCAGGCTCAATCATTGTTGGAAGCAGAAATCTGAATGGTGTAGAACGATCAAAGGGCAGTAATTTCGCCAATCAATTCTCTAATTTTTGGTTTTATATTCAAACAGGCAGAAAACTTAGTGATACACAAACTGGTTATAGATTGTATCCAATAAAAAAACTTTATGGCTTGAATTTCTTAACCTCTAAATATGAGGCAGAATTGGAACTCTTGGTATTCCCATCATGGCATGGAGTGGCGATTAAAGAAATACCAATCAATGTATACTATCCTCCAAAAGAGGAAAGGGTAAGTCATTTTAGGCCATTTGCTGATTTTGGGAGAATTAGTATATTAAATACCATTCTTTGTATTTTGGCTATTGTATATGGGTTACCTTTAAGGATTTGTAGGTACTTAGCGAGATACATTAGGACAATTTACTCTTTTTTGTTTTTCTCTTTTTTTGCTATGGTTGTTATTCTTCCATTTGTATGGGTATATACTAAGTTTGGGAAAATGACAGAGAAAAAAAAACAGTTCTTGCATAAGATAATATATAGGTCGGCAAGGTTTATTATGATTAAGCATGGAATACCAGGCACGACATTCTCATATAAAGTAAATGATTATGTAGATTTTGAAAAGCCACATGTTATTATTTGTAACCATCAATCTCATTTGGACTTGATGTGCCAGCTTATCTTTACACCCAATATTATCTTCCTTACTAATGATTGGGTGTGGAATAATCCTTTTTATGGACTTCTGATTAGAAATGCTGAATACGTGCCTGTTATGGATGGGATTGAAGTTCTGTTGCCTAAATTAAAAGATTTGGTGGATAGAGGTTATAGTATAGCAGTTTATCCTGAAGGAACTCGCTCAAAAGATTGCAAAATAGGGCGATTCCATCAAGGAGCTTTCTTTATTGCAGAGAGATTAAACCTTGATATTTTACCAATGTATTTATATGGAACTGGTAAAATATTACCAAAGAAAACATATAGTCTGAATAAAGGGCCGATATACATAGAAGTAGATAAACCAATTAAAGTAGAAGAACTGAAGAGGATCGGCGAACTGAAAGATCAAGCTTCTTATATGCGAAAGCTTTATGTTGCTAATTATAGTTGTATTTCAAATCGTATAGAGAGAGATGCATAATAATGTCGTCATAATAGGTAGTGGCTTAGGAGGCTTGTCATGTGGCGTCGTTTTAGCTAAGAATGGTTACAATGTAACTGTTTTAGAGCAGTCTGCACAAATAGGTGGGTGTTTGCAGTGTTTTTATAGAAAAGGCACTAAATTTGAAACAGGCATGCACTTTATCGGTAGTGCTTCTGAAGGACAAACATTAGATCGCTTGTTTAGATTCCTTGAAATAAAAAATGATGTGGCATTATCTCAATTGGATCCTACTGGCTATGATGTTATTTATTTGAGAGGACAGAAATACAAATTTGCTACAGGTAAAGAACGCTTTATTGAGCAGATGAGCCAGTATTTTCCCAAACAACGAGAGAACCTGATAAAGTACTATAATTTAATTGAAGAAGTATCTTCCGCATCTACCTTACATTCTCTTAAACATGCAGAAACAGATACATATGTGAATACAAAATATCAATTGACTTCTATTAATGAGGTCATTGATGGCATTATAACTGATCCATTATTGGCTCAAGTTTTAGTTGGCAATCTTCCCTTATATGCTGCACAGAAAGATAAGACGCCTTTTTCTGCTCATGCATTTATTATGGATTTCTATAACCAGAGCGCTTACCGCATTGTAGGGGGCAGTGATGGTATAGCAACATCATTGCAAAATACTATTCTGAGATATGGCGGTTCTGTTTTAACGAATAAAAAAGTATCCAAGATTCTTTGTAATGATAGTCAGGCAATAGGCGTTAAAGTAAATGGAAGTGATTTCATATCTGCTGATTATATCATTTCTGATGCGCATCCCATTAGGACATTGGAGTTGCTTGATACTAAACTGATTAGGGCTGCCTTTAGAGAACGTGTTTGTGCGATTCCCCAAAGCATAGGCGGTTTCTCCGTCTATTTGCGATTTAAAGACAATAGTGTTCCATATATGAACTCCAATTATTATGCATATACATGTGATTCACCATGGGATGCAGAGTCTTATACTGAAAATACCTGGCCCAAAGGATTCTTGTATATGCATCTTTGTGATGACGAGCAATCTCGTTTTGCAAAATCTGGCGTTATGCTGTCCTATATGAAAATTGCTGACGTGGAGAAATGGCGTGGAACTAAAATAGGTCATAGGGGGGCAGACTATGAGCAATTAAAAAAGGATAAAGCTGAAAAAATGATTGATTTGCTTTGTCAACATTTCCCAGAGATTAAGGATAAAATATCGGATTATTACACATCAACGCCATTGACCTATCTAGACTATACTGGTACTGAAAGTGGGTCTATGTACGGGTGTGTTAAAGATGTGAATAAGAGTATTGAATATCGTGTTCCGCATAAAACTAAAATACCGAATCTGTTTTTGACAGGACAAAACATTAATTCTCATGGCATTTTAGGAGTTATTGTCGGTACCATCGTAACTTGTAGTGAATTCTTGACTGCTCAGAGATTATACAAACAAATATTGGATAGTTGAACATGAAAAAGGTCATTATTATAGGTGGAGGTTTAGGTGGTTTGTTCACTGGTGCAATACTTGCAAAAGAGGGGTTTGATGTGACCGTTCTTGAAAAGAATTCTACAATAGGTGGCGGACTTCAAACCTTTAAGCGCTTTGGAGAATCATTTGATACTGGTATGCATGTTATAGGAGGAATGCAACCAGGTGGATGTATCCGAAGAATATGTTCCTATCTAGGGATAATGGATAAAGTCGAAATAAAAGAAGTCGATGATGAATGTTCTGACTACTTATATTTTGCAGAAGATAGAGCCTCTTACCGTTTAGGAAAAGGAAAAGAATTATTTTACCAATCTTTGGTAAGGAATTTCCCTGAAGATGCAGCAGATATTAAGCAATATATCAATGCTGTTTTTGCGCTAACCGATCAAATTGATTTGCTTAATCTTCGTCCGTCTAATGGAATAATGAATTTGTTCGCTTATTCAGATGATTATTTGTTATCCGCTGATGGATTCATTGCTAAATACGTAAAGAATAAGAAATTAGCCAGTGTTTTGGCATATCTTAATCCCTTATATGGTGGACGTGGGAATCAAACTCCCGCCTATATTCATGCAATTATTAGCACATTGTATATCAATGGAACTACAAGGTTTGTTGGCGGCAGTAACCTTTTTGCCAATCTCTTAAGGGATGTTATTATTGAAAATGGCGGACATGTTCAGACAAATAATGGAGTAGAATGGATAGAAGTAAATAATCGGCATGTGGAGTTTGTGAGAACTGTTAAAGGTGAAATGCACACAGCTGATTATTATATTTCAGATATTCATCCTTGCTCGCTATTTAAATTAGTGCCAGAAAAGACTTTTCCTAAACCATTTAGAAAAAGATTAAATGAATTACCTAATGCCTATTCTGCCTTCTCTGTTTTTATTAAACTCAAAGAAAATAGTTTTCCTTATATTAATCATACTGAGTATTATATGACCAAATATGATGATATCTGGAAGTTTGGCAGAACTGATACACAATGGCCTTTAGGCTTTTTGTTCATGACACCACCTGAAAGAAATCAAGGGAAATATGCCAATAAAGCGATCATTACTGCTCCCATGAGTTTTGAAGAAGTTAGAGAATGGGAGGCAACAAGTTGGGGGCATAGGACAAAAGGCTATGAAGTTTGGAAAGAGCGAAAAGCCGATGAACTCTTTCATCTTGTAGAGGAGATACATCCCGGTTTTCGTGACTGCGTAATTGGCGTTAATACTGCATCTCCTTTGACTATTAGAGATTTCTATGCTGCAAAAGATGGAACGCTATGTGGTTTCAGTAAAGACTATAGTAATATTGTGGCATCACAGGTCCCAGTGGTTACAAAAATAGATAACTTATTATTAACTGGCCAGAATAATAATCTTCATGGTTTCTGTGGAGTACCTTTGACTGCCATAAATACTTGTGAAGCTATCTTGGGGATAAATTATATCATTAACAAAATTAACGCATGCGTGCCAAATTGATCATATTGTTTATGCTCTTATCTGTGCAAATCTGTGCCCAGATAAACATATGGAGTGATTATCCTGATAGTAAAAAGGTAATCATGACTCCTTATTTGGCAGATGGCGACAATAATACTGCTGTTATTGTATGCCCAGGAGGAAGTTACTTATGGCATGATATGAAAACAGAAGGAGAGGCTGTAGCTTCTTGGCTAAATGAGAATGGAATATCGGCATTTGTGCTTCGATATAGAACGGCCTATGTGCCAGCTTTCTTGTTTCGTTTTCGATATGTTTTCAGAGGGAATCGATATCCAGATCCCCAGGATGATTTAAAACAGGCAATTAAATATATTAAGGACCATTCTGAGGAATTCAGAATCAATCCTCATCATGTAGGTGCTATGGGCTTTTCTGCAGGAGGACATCTGGTTATGTCGGCTGCAGAGTTTTTCAAAGAAGAAGACAAACCTTTTTTTGTCGCTCCAATTTATCCGGTTGTCACGATGACAGAAGATTGTGTTCATAAAAGGTCACGGAGGGCTTTGTTGGGAGATAGTAGAGTGAGAAATAAAGACCTTAGAGATTCTTTGTCTCTTGAAAAACATGTTCCTGCTGATTGTCCACCTGTTTTTTTGGTAAATTGTAAAGATGATCCAATTGTGGATTATAGAAATTCAGTGTTATTAGATAAAGCCTTGACGGAAAAAAGTATCCCTCATAAATATATACAATATGAAACTGGAGGACATGGCTTCGGAGCGAGTGATTCGAAAGGCACACCAGAAAGTAGAGAGTGGAAGATAGAGTTTATTAATTGGATTAATAGATTATTAGATAATGGAAATTAATACTAAATTTGATGATATTCGTCCTTATTATGAGGAGGAAATACCTGCAGCGATGAAAAGGATTGCTGCTTGTGAATTATTTCCACTTCTTTCATTGTTTGTGTATCCTAATGAACCGATTGAGGATATTAGAAAGATGGTTGGCTCTTTTAAGACAACTCGTGAATTTCAGCATGAAACAATGAAGAAAGTAAATGAGCAAGTGATAAAGAGGAGTATAACTCATTTTAGTTGTACCGGCATTGAACGATTAGATCCGAATAAAAGTTATCTTTATGTTTCTAATCATCGCGATATAATGCTTGATTCAAGTTTGCTTCAATACTTTTTCGTTGTGAATGGATTTGAAACCACAGAGATCACTTTTGGCGCCAACTTAATGATAAACCCAATAGTAGTTGATATTGGCAAGTCAAACAAGATGTTCAAAGTGGAGAGACAAGGCAGTAGCATAAAAGATTTTTATAAGAGTTCCTTGCACCTTTCTGAATACATTCGATATGTCATTTCAGAAAAAAAAGAATCTGTTTGGATTGCGCAACGAAATGGACGTACCAAGAATGGTATAGACAGTACTGATCAAGGAATCATTAAGATGTTTTGTCTGAGTGAGCCTAAAGATAAGATTAAGGCTTTAGCAGATTTACACATTGTACCTATAAGTGTATCCTATGAATGGGAACCTTGTGATTTATTAAAAACGCTCGAATTGTATGAATCTCAATATACAAGATATATAAAGAAACCGGGAGAAGATTTAAATAGTATCATTACCGGTATCCTTCAGCCTAAAGGGCGAGTTCATATAGGAATATGCGAACCGATTTCAGTAGCAGAGTTGGTAGCGTTGGAATATATGACTAATAATGAATACCATAAATCTGTAGCAAAGTTGTTGGATTCTCGTATAAACACAGCGTATCGTTTATACCCTAACAACTATGTAGCACATGACTTACTGTATGGTAATACAAAATATGCTTCAATGTATTCTAAAGATGATTATGATAAGTTTATCCACCATATGTCAAAACTGGATAGATATGATGCATGTGATATTGACAGATTGAAAGAATTTTTCATTGGCATTTATTCTAATCCTATTGATAACAAACAAAGATGATAGCCGTAGTTTTAAAAATATATGACTATTTCAAAGCGAATCCCAAATCGTTTTTGTTGTCTTTGCTCATTATAACTGTTGGGCTTTTGTTTCTGTTGTCAAAACAGTCCTATAAAGAGGATATCCTTGATTTCTTGCCATTAGGTGACGATTACCATAAAGCGATGCCTATATATCAGGATTTATCTGGTGCAGACAGAGTTTTTGTCGTTTTTGAATCAAAAGACTCAACCACAAACGATATTGATGGGGTCGTCGAAGCTATTGATGAGTTTGAACAAACTTTGATAAATAATGATAATGAAGGATTCGTTAAGAACCTTATTTCTCAAATAGATTATAATGCCATTGGTGAAACGACAGATTACTTGTATAAAAACGTACCATACCTTCTGACTGAGGAAGATTATGCAAGAATTGACAGTCTCTTTTCTAACGATTTATATATTGTTGATTGTTTGAGGGACGACAAACAGCTTCTGCTATTCCCGGTGTCAAGTTTAATGACTGGTAACGTTTCAAAAGACCCATTGAAACTGTTTACTCCTGTGCTAAATAGACTTCAAAGTGCAACTTTAAATGCGGATTATGAGTTGTATGATGGCTACATCTTTTCTCCGGATATGAGTAAAGGTATTGTCATGATGACTTCTCCATTCGGAGCAAGTGAGACTGAAAACAATGCAAAACTAATTAATCTCATAGACAAGACGATTGATGAATTTAAGAGCATACATGAAAATGTGGATATTCATGTCATAGGTGGACCAGTCATAGCCGTTGGCAATGCTACTCAAATAAGGAATGATAGCTTGTTGTCTATCTCTATAGCTGTAATACTGATATTGCTTCTTTTGCTTCTTTGTTTTAGAAACATTTGGAACATTTCATTAATAATAATATCTATTGTTTGGGGGTGGCTTTTCGCAATGGGGGCGTTGTCCTTGGTTCATAATGGAATATCTATTATTGTTATAGGCATCTCA
>JAEEOD010000169.1 GCA_016284115.1 Bacteroidaceae bacterium | reverse complement strand
AAAACGAAGAAAACATGGCAGGACAGAAACAAGTCTGCGACATAAGGGCAGGCAAAAGAATGACAGTAGCACAGAGTAACGAACATCTGCGCGTAGGAGATTCTTCTGCGTGGAACGCTAACAGAGCTGGTACACTTGACCCGACACGTACACATCTGAACTTCGAGATAGGTAAGGGTGGTGTCGTCAAGGAGGTGGACCAGAAGACTTCCATCAGTAAACGTATCAAGGCTATCCTCGACTCACATGGCATCCAAGACCCCAACGAAAACTATTCAGACGAGGAACTTAAAAAGCCACGAGTTGGTGTCAGGACACATGCCAATATCATCCTCGAAGGCTCACGCGAGACCATGCGACGACTGGCCTTCGGAAAGCAGCAAGTGGACTACGAAAGAGGCAGCGATAATTCGCACATCACACGGTCACCGGAGATAGAGAAATGGGCCAAGGATATGTACGACTTTATAGCGCGGAAATATGGTGAGGAAAACATTGCGGCATTTGTGGTACACCTCGATGAGTCATTGCCGCATATACATTGCACATTGGTTCCCATCAATCAATCCGGCAAACTTTCCTACAGAGATGTTTTCGCAGGAAAGGATAAATACGAGTATTCGCAACGCACCAAAAAACTGCATGACGAACTGGCAGAAGTTAACAAGAAATGGGGCCTCGAAAGAGGTGATAGCGTGGCCGTCACAGGCGCACAACATAAGAGCTATCTCCAGTGGCTGAAGGAACAGATTATCGGCAACAAGGAAACCATGGATGAGCAGTCGGAAATCATCACCCGACAAGCGACTGAGATTACCGAACAGAAACAGCAGCTTTATGACATCAACGGACAAATCAAACAGGCCGAGAAAAAGCTAAAAGGATTGACTACCATGCTCCGTAATCTGGAGGAGCAGAAGGAGGCCATAGAGATAGACATTGCGGCACTCGAAGAGGAACGTGATAATGGCAGCGAGGAGGCAGCTAAGAAGATTGCCGAACTGACGGAAAGACTGAATCAGCTGAATGCCAAAATCCTTGAAAGAAACGAGCAGATTTCAAGCGCTAAAGAACAGCTCCGTGAGCTGGCTATTAAGAAGCACAATCTTCAGAACGAATACGACAGCCTGATGCGGCAGAAGAACAAGGAACTGCCGGACATCCTCGACAAGATTCAGGGAAAAGCGAACGATACTTTCTGGGAGCTGGCAGCCGAGGAAATGAAGAAAGACTACTCTGCTTTCGAGGAGTTCAAAAATGAACTTCCATGCAACTTGAGAACCAAATTTTCAAACCTTATGGAAGGGTCCTTCTTCGAGGACGTTGCACAACGCGGAGAGCAGATGGCGGCCATCGGTGCAGCCCTCTTCCTGGGATATGTAGATGCCGCCACACAGATAGCTCAGTCGGCTGGTGGAGGTGGCAGTCCCACCAGCGGATGGGGACGAGACAAAGACGAGGATGACGAAGCATATATGCGACGGTGCTGCATCATGGGACGCATGATGATGAAGCCTGCCGGAAAGAAAAGAATTTTAAGACGTTGACGACTTATATGACTTTACTATGATATTTTTCTCTTTCCCTCCTTCGTAGTTCGTTTAACAAAATTTTCTTTGCAAAGTTACGAGATCCAGACTATGGATCAAGGTCAGGCAACCTGTTTTGTCGAAAATCTCCATTCTTATTGGAATAGTATTTTCGACAAAAACCTTGCTCTTTAGTCTGGCATCCTCGTCTCTTCGCAGCGAAAATTTTAAGTTTAACGCCCTACTTCCGGAGGAGGATTTTTGGGAAAAAAGTATTTTTAATATGATTTATTATTACAGCGAAAGACGACTCAGCCCATTCGAGCAGATGAGAGCGCACGAACAAATCGAAAAGCGTACCAAAGCCATGAAGTTTGCATTTGACATTATGCCACAAAGTATGAAAGCATCAGTTGAGCTGGACCAAGCTCTACCTTTTAACCGTATAGCATATTATCCGGACTTTATGTGGCATCAAGAGAAAGTTATCATTGAAATTGATGGTTCATCACATCGCAGCTATGAAAGAAAACGAGAGGATTTCATAAAAGACCAGATATGCAGGCTGAGCAGAATTTTCTCAATTGATTAACAATGTGAAGCAACTTCACGAGAACGTTTCCGAAAAGATGCTGTGAGATTGCTAATAGGTTTTATCTATACATATATATTATTTCATCTATTTTTATTTTACATTGAACTTTTTCTGTTTATTTCTTTGAAATCACTAATCTGTTTCGTACCTTTGCATCATGGCAGCAGGTAGACCTTTGAACAGTAAGACACCTGTGTGGCGCAACGAGGCTGCCATCAAGGTTCGAGTGTACCGCTATTTAGCGGACAATGGTGATGTGCCACCCACCAAGTCAGGATGCGCTAAATTCATGAAAATGTCCAGAACTACTGTCATTAAGTGGTGGGATGCCATGGAGTGGACAGAAAAAAGCACCAAAATCTATAATGATGTTTGGAAGTGGCGTATTAATAATTATTCCAATGAAAGCTTTCTCCGTTGTGCCGAAGAATTAGGAATTTCTTTTGATAATGTGATGCTTCAGGTTGTAACACGAGACAATATTTGGGGAGTATATTACTTTTAAGTGTTAAAAAATAATAAAAACGACCTGTACAAATTAATTATTTATATGACCATT
>JAEEOD010000168.1 GCA_016284115.1 Bacteroidaceae bacterium | reverse complement strand
TCAGAGCTATTGACGAGTTGCAAGACCCTCAACTGCTTCATAACGTAGAAAGAATGGCTGGGCTACTTCAAAAAGAAAGCGGTACGTATAATGCAGCTAATTATTTGATTCACATAGTAAACTGAATGCTTTTTGTATATAATCTATCGATGCGAAAATAGATATATAAACAAAGGTTGTATTTAAAAGTGGTTATCATTGCAAAGAACAACAATATGAAACGAGTAATAATAATATTGTCCGCTTTCTTGCTTTTTGTAGGATGCAGCGGAGATAAACAAGAACAGAACATGTCAATCACAGTTAATTTGAGGTATACTGGCACAAATGGGAATGACATGAAGTTTGCTGAAGAAATGATTTCCAGTGGTACTGTTGCTGCTATTAGGGCAGAGGAGGGTAATTTGCGATATGAATATTTCCAGTCGTTAGATGATCCTGAGACCATCCTGCTCATAGATAGTTGGGCTAATCAAGAAGCCATTGATGTGCATCACGCATCGCCCATGATGACAACTATCGCCACACTTCGTGAGAAGTACGACCTTCACATGACTGTAGAACGCTATACAAGTGCAGAAACACCTGAAACTGAGAATCAGTTTATCAGAAAATAAGGATTGTGAATGACGACCAAATGGCTGTAACTATGATCAATAGATTGATTTGTGGCGTCTACAGAGTGCTGGGGACGGTTATTTGTCTCTTCACTCTATGCATTATCCCTGCAAGAGGCGAGAGTTTCGTTAACGATTCGTTGAAGGTTAACGGAACGTGGCGTCATTTTACGATGTTCTTGCCCGAAGGCCTACAGAATGATGCACCGCTTGTTTTTGTGTTGCACGGTTACGGAGGAGGCCTATTACTTTAGTCCACAATGGCTCAGCGACGGAAAGCGTGGACAGTCATATTGGAACTGTGGTTTCATGGCTGAGAAGAGTTGGCGGCATTTTTCTGTCTTTGTAAATTTCGAGAATTTCACCGATGCCCTTCAAACCCGCTTCGACACCATTTATACTGGCTCACGCACCAACCCCGAATGGCGTGATATCTATGCACCTCTCGATGGATTTGTTGCCAATGCGGGCATCAAGATTAGACTTTAGTTATGGAGGTTAGCAAATTCGATGTAAGCCTGCCAATCATAGTCAGTTACATCATGGATACCTGTACGCATATGATAACCGCAATTGCCTTTCCAGAGAGGCTCGTTGACAGCAGGGAACGAACAACCTTCCAGGGTTTCTAAACCATAGAGTGCATAAACTTTGCTGGCTTCCTGTAGGGAGAGAAACTCTCCACGAGGATCAGCCCATTGGTCTTCTTGCGCACTAGCCACATATACAGGTCGAGGAGCAACCAAGGCAAGCAACTCATGCTGATCTATGGGAAGAGAGGAAATATTTTGATTATATGACTGGTATTTGTTGCAGAACCACCAAGGAAAAGATGTGTTGATACGCTCCACCGTCTCTCCAAAATTGCGACGTGACAATGCAGCACCTGAGCAACCTGAATCATTGGAGATAACCATAGCAAAACGTTCGTCCTGAGCACCACACCAAAGGGCAGCCTTACCCAAACGAGAATGGCCTAAAACGATGGTGCGTTTCTGGTCGATGTTATCCAGTGTAAGCAAGTAATCCAATACACGAGAACATCCCCATGCCCATGCAGTAATGGCTTTGCCTGTATTCGCCTGCAGATCTGTATTGGTGTTGATACCAAACAATGGATAAATGGTTTCACTTAACTTGTCATCGCTATCGTAATAGATGTCATAGTAGTGGAACGTAGCTACAGCATATCCAGCATTGATGATGCGATCATAAGACCAACGGCTTGTCTGATTTGCTCGTCCGTGCGTGCTGTAAGGAGACTCAATAACGGCTGGGTCTGTAGTTGTAGTGGCATTTCCCTGGAAGTTGGGAGATACGAAAACAGGGCATTGTTCTACGCCCTTTGGCATATAAAGCAGCACCAGCATTTGGCGAGTCTGGCCATTTGCGCTGAAAGAAATTTCTATCTGACGGCGAATCGCTTTTCCTCCAAGGGCATCGTCTCTTTCTTCTACAATACGGTAGCTTTTCTGGATGTCGGTTTCAGGCAAAATGCCGTACTCATTGTCTTGGAAAAGCTTCAGTATTTCTTGTCGGCGTACTTGCTCCCACTGTTCCTTTGTGGTAACTTTGTGACCATCAAATGTGGTCAATGCCTCGGGTAGGGTATAGGTACCCACCTTAGATTCATCATAATTAGCTTCTTGGGCTTGAACTGATGAAACTGTTAGGGAAAGAAACACCCAAACAATGATTATTAGTTTTTTTATCATCTTCATGTAGATTTATTTTGCCACAAATATAATACTTTTCTGCTAGATTAATATGCTTTGCCGTTGAAAAGAATTCTCTTTTGTAATTACTATAATGATAAATGTGAAAACTGTTATTTTATTTAATATTGTAATACAATCCTTTTTTTAAGTTATTTTAAGAAAGCTATTCCCGTATTTTTTTATTTTTCCAACTATATTTGTAAGTTATTAAAAGAAACAACCGCATGAATGCAGAAGGAAGAAATTCATACTTGATAACCAAGGCAATGAGGAATTACCTATTTGCCTCCATATTAACGATGGCTGTCAGTCAGCTTAACACCACTATTGACGGCATCATCGTCAGTCACCTGGTAGCCCCAGATGCTCTTTCGGCCATCAACCTCTTTACCCCTATTTCGCTGCTCATCACCTCGTTCGGCACGCTTTTTGGCATCAGTGCCACAATTGTAGCTGCCAGGGCATTAGGTGAGCGCGATAAGAAAAGGGTGGAATATTTGCTTTCTACTGCTTTATTGTCTGTTATCATTGTTGGTGTGTTAATCGCTGTCGTGAGCTGGATATACAAGCAACCCATATCAAATCTTATCTGCCATGAGGAGCGGCTTCGTTCATATTTTGACACTTATATGACTGTGATGATGAGTTTTGCTGTCGTCACCATGACGTCCACCTTTGCCAATGCCTCGGTGTCTATAGACGGACATCCTGAATTGGTGACAAAGTCGATCATCCTCGTGGCCATACTGAACATCTTCCTTGACCTGCTGCTTGTTGGCGTGTTCAAGTTAAGCATTGCTGGGTCGGCTTACGCTACCATCACATCTGCAGTGTTCAATATCCTTTTCTTGTCACGTTATCTCTATGGTAAGCAATGCTCATTCAGAATTAACCCCTTTGCCAAGGCAAACTGGAAAAGTTTGGGCGAAAATACCCTACAGGGCACTCCGCTTATTATCAGTAATCTGGTGCTGACAGTTATGTTCCTACTGATGAACAATATCATTCAGAACAAACAAGGAGCCGATGGAATGTTCACTTTGTCGGTGTGCCTCAATCTTCTTTCAATAGGTATGCTGTTCTCAGGTGGCATCGGATCTACGGCGCTGTCAATAGGTGGATTTCTTAGAGGACAACAAGACTATATCGGTTTGCGAATGCTTGTCAAGAAAGCCATTACGTTGGTATTTTTCAGCTTGCTCGTGGTGGTTGTTATAATAGAACTGTTCCCTGGACTCATAAGTATGTTATTTGGGTCTAATACCCCCGAACTGACGTTATACGCAGATCGTGTGTTACGCATCTTTGCCCCTATGTTACCGTTTATCCTGCTGGCACTCACGCTGGCTAACATATACCAAATGTTAGGTTATATGACTCTAACAGTGCTTATTGTTCTTTCGTTCCCTGTCATTCTCATCCCAAGTTTGTTAATATGGCCTGAGGTGGCTGGTAAAGATGCCATTTGGTATGCCTTCCCTTTTACAGGCATTGTGGCGATAGTTTTGACACTGCTGATTACTGAAGTGGTCAGAATGAAGAAAGGTCATGTCACCCATCTTACATTGGTGCCCATAGCTACAGAAGAGGAGAAAAACGCGCTTAACATATCTATCCGTGCCAACAAAGAGCAGATAGCCAGTTCGATGCTGACCATACATGATTACCTTGAAAAGGCTGGTATAGAAAAGAAACTGGCCAACAGCATTGCTCTATGCATTGAGGAGATACTGCTCAACATTACTTGTCATGCGGGGCGCAATATTGAACGCCACTACATTGACCTACATATCCATACCCAAGGCGAACAACTGTGTGTCTCTGTCAAGGACGACGGCCGTGCCTTTGACCCTGTTCACTTTGATGTGGAGAAACGACGTAGCGGACTGAAAATACTGAATGGTCTCTGTGAAGACATTGACTATCAGTATATGTATGGTCAAAACATGACTTTTATGAAATGGAAAGAATCCTGAATAGACAGAAAAAGACAAATCGAAGATTATGAAAACATACCCTTTATTACAGTCGCAGTTGGGAGTCTTTATGGAGACCCTTAAGGATCCCTCATCAACTCAGTATAACATACCAATGTGTGCAGTCCTGCCGAAAAGTATCAGTTTTGATAAAATTGATCAGGCATTACAGAGGATCATTCATGTCCGCAAGGAACTGCGCACCCGTTTCATCTTAGAAGATGGGAGTCCACGGCAATATTGCGATGATAATATGGTGATTCCCATCTTGCGTAAAAAGATGAGTGACAGTCAGGCTGAGCAATACATTTCAAATGGTTTTGTAAGACCATATGATTTATTAAGCGGTGAACCGCTAATGCGAGCTGAACTCATTGAGGGCGAACGCAACAATTATGTCCTTTTTGAATGCCAACACGCCATTTGCGATGGTATGACGCTGGCTCCTAACCTGACATTAGTGGACTTACCTGCTGCATATCGTGGTGAGGAGTTAATACCTAATGAATACGGAATGTATGACTATGCCCTTGATGAGGAGAAGAGCCTTCAGTCAGAGCAGTATGAACGAGCAAAAAAGTATTATACGGAGAAATTTGAAGGAATAGACTTTGTCTCTCTGGCTGGTAACACGGAGAACCATCTGGGAATGATGGTCAGGAAGTCGGCATTCATTTCTCAGCAGACTGTAGATGAATGGTGTAAGCAGCAGGGTACACAGAGCAATCTTCTTTTCATGGCAGCCTTCAGTCTTGTATTGTCGAAGCTTACGCGCCAGTCGGATGTAGCTTATTATAGTATCAATCATGGTCGTATGGACAAGCGTCTGCGTAATGCTTATGGTATGTTTGTGAAGTCTGTGCCTATTCTTGCTAAGGTTTCTGGACAGCAGAAGGTGATGGACTTTATCAAGACATTCCGAACTGAACTGATGAGCAGCATCCGTTATAATGCCTATCCTTTTAATCATTTCTGTCGCGACTTACATCAGGAGCCTAGAATAAGCTTCGGTTTTCAAGGTGTTGCCATGCAGGAGTTTTTTGAGTTGGAAGAGGAACGCTGTAAGCCCGTACAAATTTCAAAGGGTAGAATTGATGATGATATGTCATGTGTGATTTACCTGAAAGACGGAGATTACGAAATCCGTATGGAGTCGAGCGATGCCTTGAACAGTGAAGATACACTTTATATGGTTGCTAACTGCATCAAAGCTTGCGTGGAAGACATGATGGAACATCCAGAATATGTACTTAGCGAAATCAAAATGTTAACTCCCCAGGAAGAACAGCAAATACTGAGTGCATCTAGAGGCAAAACGCTTTTCTTTGAAGGCAGTGCCACTTTCCCGTCTCTTTTCATCCAACAGGCAGGAAAGACACCTGATGCCAACGCTGTTGTTGACGAGCAGGGAGCATTTACCTATTCCGAATTGAATATGCTTTCCGGAGCATTGGCTCTCAAGCTTCGAACATTGGGTGTTGGTTCATCAGATGCATCATCTCCATTTGTCAGTATCATGCTGGGCTACCAGAAGGAGTTTCTTGTAGCAGCCATCGGCATAGAGAAGGCAGGCGGTGCGTATGTACCACTTGACTATGATTATCCTATTGACCGACTGCTCTACATGCTGGAGGACTCTGAGAGTCAGGTGCTCATCACTTCACATATTATTTTTGATGAGAAGACTGGGGGAACGGATAACAATTTCTCATCAAAGAATATTTTGTTCATTGAAGACTTTATAGAGGCTGTGGTAGACAATCATAGTGGCGACAAAATTGCCGACTACACATCCGTCAATTATGCCACCCCTGATGGCATCGCTTACATGATATACACTTCTGGCTCAACAGGCAAGCCGAAGGGCGTGATGATTCCACATCGTGCGAAGGCTAATTTTGTGCAGTTCATCGCCAAGGAGTGGCACCATACTCCACAGAGCCGCATCTGCTGCCACTCGAGTTTCTCGTTCGATGCTTCAGTTGAAGACCTCTATCCGGTACTCATCGTCGGCGGCACGCTTTACACCGTCCCTCAGGATGCCCGTAAAGACCTCATTTTGCTACATGACTTCATTGTTGATAACGGCATCACGGGCGGATGTTATACTACGCAGTTGGGACAGATGTTGCTACAACTCTATCCTGACCTGCCAGTAGATTACCTTGTGGTGGGTGGTGAGAAAATGACGGCTTCTCCTGAGTGCAAATGTCGCCTCATTAACACCTATGGTCCGACAGAGTTTACTGTTGATGCTACTTTCTATGACATCCAGCCAAGCAAGGAATACAAAAACATACCTATCGGGCGTCCCTTGGATAATCTCTCTGCATACGTTGTTGACCAGTTCGGTCATCTTCTACCTTTGGGGATAGCTGGTGAATTGTGCATGGCAGGCCCTCAAATGGCTTCAGGCTACTGGAAGCAGGACGAGTTGACTAGGGAGAAGTTCTCTGAATGTAGATTTGTTGAAGGTAAAATTTACCATACGGGCGATCTAGTACGCTACAATGAAGATAGTCAGATAGAGTATTTAGGCCGTATCGACTCACAGGTGAAATTGCGTGGCTTCCGTATTGAACTTGGTGAGATAGAGTCGCTGATAGCTGCCTATCCCGACATCCTGATGGAGAGTGTTCAAGTAAAGGAAATTGGTGGTGTGCAACATCTGTGTGCATACTATACTGCCAGAACTCCTATTGACGTTGACAAGCTAAAGGCTTATCTGGCTGAAAAGCTCACTGACTACATGGTGCCTACAGCATATATGCAGTTAAAAGAGATGCCGCTGACACCCAATGGTAAGGTGAATACCAAAGCACTTCCATTGCCTGAAGTAAAGGCTGAGGAAATCATTGCACCTGAGACAGAAACAGAAAAGAAACTCTTTAATCTGGCTGCCGAGATGCTTAAGCTCAATAATTTTGGTGTAACGACGAATCTCATCTCTATGGGACTAACCTCAATCAGTTCCATGCGTTTTTCTATGGCTGCCTACAACGAGTTTGGTGTACAGATAACCATCAAGGATGTCATGCAGTATCCATCGATTCGTCAGTTGGCAGCATTTATTGACAACAAACGTGAGGAAGTAACTCTTAGTACCTCTTTAGAAGCTGCTGAGTTGTGGCCACAAGGCAAGCACTACTATTATCCCATTACTGAGAATCAGCGTGGTGTATTCCTCGACTGGGAGTTACACCGTGATACCACACAATATAACATTCCAGAAGTACATGTCTTTCGTGGGGGTGATGCCAAGCGGCTATGTGAAGCGCTGAAGGTTGTCATAAATGCTCATCCTTATTTGAAGACACACTTTGTTCAACACGATGGCGATGTGATGCAGATTCGTCGCGACGAAGAAGAGCCCATCATTATGTGTGAAATGCTGAAAGAACAGCCTGAAGAAGCATTTTTCCAGAGTCGAGTGCGTCCCTTCGACCTATATCATGATACCCTGTACCGATTGGAAGTCTATTCTTATGGTCTTGATGTGTATCTCTTTATGGACATTCACCATTCCATTTATGATGGAGCATCATCGCTCTTCCTGCTTTCCGACATTAAGAAAGCCTATGATGGAGAGTCTGTTGAAGAAGAAAACTACACAGCTTTTGACTTCGCATTGGATGAGTATAAACTCACCAATTCTGCGCAATATACTGAAGCCGAATCATACTTCAAAAATATGCTTGAGGGTAAGGATTCCACCGTTTATCCACATTCATCCAACAAAAATGACTCTGATGGAACTGTGGTGAACATGACAATAGAAGGTCAGTCAATCACACCATTCTGCCAAGATAATGGCTTGACACCAAATAGTTACTTCCTAACGGTGTTGATGCATGTCCTTCAGACAGTGACATGGAATGAGGATGTTGTCATCACTACTATTAACAATGGTCGTAGTGATCCTCGCACGATGGGTATTATGGGTATGTTTGTCAAGACGATACCTGCCGTTTGGTCAGCTGGAAGTGCAAAAGAGCCTGTTGCTGATGCTGTGAAGAGAATGCAGGAACAGTTGCTTGAAACACAATCGCGCGATTTCTATCCATTTACAAAGATGGTGGAACTCTACGGATTACGTCCTGAAATCATGTACGTCTATCAACCTGTTGATGAAAGTAGTACTCATGATGAAGACAACATGATTCTGGCACTTAATCAGACAAAGTTGCCTCTCGACATCGATGTGATGCCGCAGGGTGACAATTATATAATGAGGCTGGAGTTCGATAAAAACCTATATTCACGACAAGATATCGAGTGCTTCGCCAACATGGTGAAGAATGTGGCTCAGGGGGCTACTGGTGTTGAGAAGCTTCAGGATGTTCCTTTTTTGTCCGAAGCCGATACGGCATCAATTCTTCGACTATCGAAAGGGGAACAGAAGTCATATGACCTCAGCAAAACTTTCATTGAAACGTTTTCAATGCGTGCAGTACAACAACCTGATGCCATAGCTGTATCTGACGAAAACAGTCAATATACTTATGCAGAACTAGACCACTGCAGTAATGCTTTGGCGCATTTGCTTGTAGAAGAAGGTGTGAAACCAAACGACTTTGTTTGTGTGTTTACTGAACGAAGCAAGGAATTTGTGTTGGCGGTACATGCCATTCATAAGGCTGGAGCTGCATACACACCGTTGGATATTGATTATCCGTTAGACCGCCTTCAATACATGCTCGACGACAGCGAGGCAAAGGTGTTGCTCACCATACACAAAGTTCTGGAAGAGAAGAGAAAGGAGGGATTCTATATTGATGAGAGTAAGGTGAAAGTGATTCTCATCGACGACCTTGACTTACACAATGCTATGGGCGATGCCATCAACCTTACTACACCTGA
>JAEEOD010000167.1 GCA_016284115.1 Bacteroidaceae bacterium | reverse complement strand
ACAGATGCTGCCACCGTTTCTTGCTGTCTCAACTTCTCAGCACATCGGGCAGCATAGTTAGATACATGCGTTCTGAGCATCTCGAAATCGCTAATCATGCCATTGAAACTACGGCTCGTGCAGATGCTCTGCTTTTTCGCCAACTCTTCATTTGGTACGCAATCCTCTCCGTTCAGCTCTCTCCAAGTACGTTCTATGACGATGTTCTTGAATATTACCCTGACCCATGTAACTTTACGCTCTGCGAAGTCATACGCTGTCTTTATGCCTTCATCCTTTAAACGTGCAGCATATTTCCTGCCAATTCCCCAAACGTCTTCAACGGGATAGAGTTTCAGCGCCTTGAGACGCTTCTCGTCATTGTCAATCATGCAGCAATGGTTATAGCCAGGATACTTCTTGGCGAAGTGTGAAGCCAACTTTGCCAATGTCTTGTTGAAAGAGATGCCGATGCTAACTGGCATCCCCACGCTCTTCTTCACCCTTTGGTGAAGGTGCTCACCCCACTGCTTCAAGTCGATGTTCTCCATTCCTTCAAGATAGACGAAGCACTCGTCGATGGAATAGCGGAAATAAGAAGGCGCCTCGTCCTTGATGATCTCCATCACACGCCCGGTAAGTTCGCCATACAGCTCATAGTTGCTCGAGAATACGGCAATATCAGCGTTAGGGAACTGCTCCTTCACCTGGTAATACGGCGTACCAGCCTTGATGCCCATCTTCTTCGCCTCATTCGAGCGAGCCACCACACACCCATCGTTATTAGACAACACGATAACAGGTTTCCCTTCCAACTCAGGATGGAACACCTTCTCGCAACTCACGTAGCAGTTGTCGCAGTCTATGATGCCGTACATATTCATGGCCACCTACTTCTTCCAGCACTTGATTGTCCATACCACCACGCCCCACACCTCGAAGTCTTCACCATCGTCCACGCGTATGGGCTTGAAGTCCTTGTTCGCAGGGCGCAACTCTATGTACCCTTCCTTCTTGTGCGTTAAGTCCAGTCGTTTGATGGTGAACTCCTCGTTGACGTAAGCTACAATAATGTCCCCATCTTCCGCCTCCACAGAACGGTCAATCACAGCTATGTCACCATCCTTTATGCCAGCATCAATCATACTGTCGCCATCCACTCGGCCATAAAAAGTAGCCTCAGGATGCTTGATTAAATCACGATTGAAGTCCAGACTATTACGCAGATAATCCTCCGCAGGAGAGGGAAATCCCGCCTTGATGAAGGGAGCAAACTGCAACTCCAATGCCTTATCAAACTCGCCTTTCAGTATCTTCATAATTCAGTGCTATTCTACTTTGATGATTCAATGAACAAATATAAGCAAATAAAACGATACAGCCTACACTACTGAGCATAAAATAAGCTGTCTTTTTATTGTCACTCGATCACGAGGGTAAAAAAATAGCCGTACTATCTTCACAGACGGTACGGCTCAACGATTCCCCCTAAAAATGTGAAATTGTCTTCGGCTTGCACTATCTTTCTATAAGATAGGCTGCGCCTTAACATAAAAAATATTTAAAAACATTTTGTTCTGTCTTCGGCTTGCACTATCTTTGCCCTTAGAAATAGCGTCTCTCATAGAGAACTTTGGGTGGGGCTTGAATAACTCTGAAAAGAAAGTGTTCAAGCCCTTTTTTTTACTGAAGCGGAATTTACTTTCCGCTTTTTTGTCAACAGTTAACACTTCTAATTCAATATAAAGCCAATCTTTCGCCTGTTATCACTGGGTCTGGCTGCAAAGTGCAACCAATAGACGGTGCCTCGGCGCTCGAGGAAAAGTTCATCAAAGTCTTGCTTCTTCTGGTCGGCTATGTCAAGGATTATTACCATATACCGAAGTGCTTGCTCTACGCCTGCACACCTTATATCCACTGCACATCCTTTCATGTGGTTGGAGGTCTTAGAGGGATTCAGCCCTGCCCTCTCCATTGTCAGCATCACTTGATGGGATCTGAAGCCCTGGTTAATCACTAACGGCTCAACATTTTTCGAGGTGTAGTAGTCCTCGATACTGTTCAATACATATATAATATTGTAGTTGAATCTCAACTTTTCTAGCCAATTCTCGCAGAGATCTATCATATTCTCCACCGCCTCTAATGGTGGCTCGTTGTTATCTTCAGTCTTAAAACTGGTCTTGGTCAACTCTCCGAGCGTAAAATGCTCGGAGAGGTGCTTGGTTCTGTCTAACATAATCATGAAAATTAAAAAAACAAAATGTGGTGTTGTGGTGTTGTGGTGTCAACCTATAGACTTGCCCGTTTTGCGATATCTGGTTTTTTTACTGCCATCTTCCACAATGCCCTCTATCTCCTCCACTAGATTATCTTCGCGAAGACGATAAACTTTCATACGAGCGGCATTCATCTTATCAAGGTTGAAGCAGCGTTTCACATCATCGTAAGTGAACACTTCCGGCAATCTTCCAAAAGCCTCTACTGTTTTCTGCTGACGCTGACGGTTGACCGATGCTTCCTTGATCTTGTTGTCGAAATACATCTCCGCCATTGCACCAAAGTAGTGCTTCTGACAGGCAAAATGTATATTCGTAAGGAGTTCCACCAGTTGCCAGTCAGTTTCGTCCGTCTGGAACTCCCCACACCAAAACTCACCATCTTGGTGCAGCTCGTTCCAATGACGCATCACAATATATGGAGCACCATAGTTCAAGCCATGATAGGCACAACGTTTCAACAGCATCTCATCAGCCTTGGAGTCGTTTTCCTGAGCATCTGCCATGCGACGTGAGGTCCAACCGTACAGCTCATCCACGATCTTCTGAACCGATAGCTCCCCTTTCATCTTGTCGAGCAAGGATGCCCATTCTTTTAGTCGTTGGTCGCTCTCATAATCCACTTTGGTTTCACGCTCCATCATTTCAAAATTGGTAGAAGGCAAAGGGATGCAGGTCAATCGGGTGGCCAAGCCAGAACCGAAGTTCGATTCATTCACCTTCTTCCTCAAAGCCATAGGCGTACCTGTATAGACATAGTTCCAGGTTACCACAAAGTCTTGCATAATGCTGTCCAGATTAGAATAGGCTTGACCGTCCTCTTCGTTATGGAATGCCTTTAGTTCCAAACTGAGTTTGTCTATCCATGAGCCACCCTTTTGAATGCTCAAAGTATTGTCCAGTTCGGTATCGAAAGTAAGCATATGCAACTGCATTTCTACTCCATCCACCACCTCTACGGCATTTACCATATCCTGTATGAATTGGGCGTTTGAGGTACGTGCAGGGTGTATTCTCACCACTACTTTCGGCTTCTTCGGCTTCTCTTTATTGGCACCCTTTGTCTTCATCAGCTCACGATAGGCGTTGATGGCATCCTTACCCACTTTGTCAGCAGCAAAGATAGGTGCCATCAGCAACTTGTAGAGGCGTGTAGCGAAGCTCTTGCCAGAAGCGGGGTCACCGATAATCATGGTCGAGCCATTCAGTCGTCTCAATTCTTCCGGACGATGGTAGAAACGATATGAACAGCGAGTCATCAGTGTCATCAAGAACAAACCACCTACGAATATTGATGCTGGGTATTGGTTCTTTTTCAAACCCTTGCAGATATCCTTTATGATGGGATAGCTCTCAGAGAGGAGTTCTATCTGTTCTCCCCAGATCCAAAGTTTACTTTCGATATTATCGTCAGGCTTCACTTCCTCCACTCTATTACCCAGTATTTCTCGCATCAGTTTGGATATGCCTTTTGGTTGTTCTTTGCAAGCAGAATCGATAATGCTCTGGAACTCTTGCTCGCTCAAACCAAGTCGAGGCATAATCTTCAACAACAATTCTTTGTTGTTGTCGCAAATGGCTCTCAGGTTCACAGCCAGGTTGTAAAGCTTTACATTACGTTCACCTTCTTGTGGTACACCGCCGTTTACTTCCCACCACTTTGCAATGATGTCGGAATAAGGGATACCCTTGAAATTTAATGGAGAATGGATAATGGATAATTGAGAATTATCTCCTTCGGAGTTTATTAGGCCTTGTACTTTTGTTGAAGGAAGCGCTCCGCTCTCATCAGCATTCTCCCCATCAGTTTGAGGGGACACAACAGGATGGACAGCAGGCTTACCAAGCCCATCATTACTAGGGTGAGTAGGGTTACTATTACCAGAGCGGTATTGATCATTGTATTTCTCAGCAAATTCTTTGTTTTCATAAGTAAATAATTCTGGGTTGATAAATTGGATATCTTCTTCTTTGCAGACGAAAGACATACGGCTAGCATCCTTGCCACTCTCGTCTGCATTTACACCTAAGAGTTTAGCCATTTCTATTTGATTATCTGCTAGGTTACCCCAAATGATGTTGGCTTTGAACACCACCTTGATGCCCTTGCCTGAAGGAGTAATATAGACGAGCAGAATGCCCCACTTCGCGAAGTCAATTCTTGACATCCATTCGTCTATCATCTCCTTAGGATTATCCACATGGTCAATGTCGAGCACCACCAAACCTGTCAGCCTTGTAGCTGCTTGCTTACGCCAAGCACCCTTCTTGCCACTCTTGGAAGTGGTTTCATCAAAAGTGGCCTGGAAGATAAAGGCTGGTAGTTTTTTCTTCAGGTTGGCATCGCCTGATTGACGGAAACCGTCAATCAAGGCATTGCTCTTTTTATCTCTTACCAGTTCGTAGAACTTCTGTTCATCTACCGGTATCGTTGGATTACAAAATCTTCGTTGTAAACAAATCATAATCAAAGTGTTTGAATGTCGCTAATATAGAACATATTCTCATGGCGATCGTTGTTGTCGCCCCATGTGCGATGGCGCCAGTTGCCTCTTACCACATAGAGTTGCTTTTCTAAGAACTCTGTATAACGGTTCTTTGAGGCATAATCACCCGTCATCTCACCATAGAAGGTGTCGCCACCTTGTTTCAGCACCAAGCCACGACTCTTGAAATACTCGGTAGTTCCGTCCTGTTTCTGATACTGACGCTCTTGATATGCGCCGACCATTTCGATTGTTACCATCTTTTCCATAATCAATAAAGTGTTAAGTTGTTTTTGTTTATTTCTCCATTCTCAATCTTCTCGAACAACACCTCAGTAACATACTGCAGGTTATCGTCCATAGCCTGGCAAGCGCACACCGCACCTACCCTCTTGTTGACCGAAGCAAAGAACTTCAGGTTCTGCTCGCTCTCCTTCAACCAGCCATTTTCATGGTAGCAGATCACATGATCACGCTTGCGTACCCTTGGCTTACGGTGGAAAGCCCTAAATGTAAGCCGGTTGTTCAACTTGTCCACACAAAGTGAACCATCTACATACTTGCCTGCTTTGAGGCGCTTCAGAGCTTCCTCTGGAATCTCAATTTTCTTAATCATTGTTTTGAATCGTTTGTGAGCATCCGAAAAGCAAAGTTTTAGTTTGAGCTCAATTACATCCGGATACTTTTCTTCGCTCATCTTCCGACTCGGTTATTACTTCTTTTTTCCATATTTACGCAACATTCTTTTCAAGTGATCGCTGAATGTGAGTTCCACCATATCCTCTTTCAGAACATTGCAAATCGCCCTAAAATGCCGCCTGACCACGACGTTCTTAAAGTTCATCCTGTTACCCGTAAACAGGTACACCAGGACGGCATAGATCAAAGCGGCTCGGTCAAGGGGATGATATACATGCAGCATCTTCTCAACTTTAACCTTTCCATCTTCGGTAAGCCATAAATCAAGCAGGTTCTTCATCATGGTAATGGACAGTGACACTTCCCAATCGCCAATCGTTTCAGCGCCACCCGTCTTTATCTCCCAAGGCATCAGCCATTGCATTACTTGTGAGATAGCGTAATCTACCTCCTCTTTCTTTTCTATTTCTCTTTTCATGATCGTAATACATTAAAATTAAACACCAGAGAAATCCGTCGTGGAAATCTCTGGTGCAAATGTTTTGGATTACTTCAACATCATGCAAGTAATCCAACAAGTAATTCAAGAAAGTAATTTGCTGATAATCAGCCTTCCGTGAATTACTTGTATTTTCCCCTCAAGTAATTCAAAGTTTTTTCTGCTTTTCTATGACTTTTTCAGTTGTATCAAACAGGGTTTTTGCCTCGTCAGAGGGATATTTGTTACTCATTTTTGAAACGGCAGAGGTGTTTTTTCCATAGACCTGGCGAAACACCCCATCTAATTCTTTCTTGGGCATCTTTTCGGCTGTGTAAATGTGGGTGTCTAGCAAGAAGCCTATGAAGGGAGCCACATATTTTATGGTGTTGGCCGTAGCATCTGATGCATCGCCCAGGTACTCCCTGATTACCTTTTCATGGGTAGCCACCAGTTCATCCATCATTTGGCCTATCCCCTCAGCATCCACCATATAGAGATAAGTGTCAGCATGACCTCGTGAAATCAGCGTTTTCTGGGTGTTGTTCTGCTCTGCTGCCATATTCATAAGCAATTTCACCCTATCAACGAAAACTCTCACGACCTCGCTCACGCCTTGAGGCTTCGTTTCTGGATGCTCCATCCACCCCATTTCCATCTGCACTACATCTATCAGAGCTGAATAATAAAAAAAATCACAGCAAAGTTGCTGTGATATATTGTTGTCATAAATGTATTTGCCCAATGTTGCTTTTTCATTGAAGCTAATCATGCCCTCCTTGAGAGGGCAAAGCTTCTTCAAGGCAGCTACCCATTTCAATGTGTCATTCAGATCAGGCACCATAGCCTCGTCTTTAATGGCACCAAAATGCAAATCATCAGAAGCTGGTACATGTATATTCCTCTTTATATCATCCAGAAAACCTGAGTCAAAAAGACTTATCAGCAATTCTCTGCGTCTTTGTTCCAAGTCAGCCATCTCTGGCACACCCACCAGCTCATTAATCCATCGATCATGGATTTCCTTAATATCAGGCTGGTTCCACTGGGGGTGGTGATATTCATCATGCAGTTGCTGGTAGAACATAGCATATTTATCCTTGCCCCATCGGTGGTTTTTCTTGAAATTATGTATATCAACCAAAGTTTTTCTGATGACACTGACATTTTCTTCTATGACCGACACGGCATTATCCATGTTTATCAAACCATCCAAGAAATCATCAAGCACATCATAGTTCATCGTTTCCAACTTTTCGCCATAAGATCCTCCCAGACATCCAGCCAGTTGATGTGCCAAACCGTTGTCTATCCAACAGGAATTTTCATCCATCAGACTATCTAGCTTAGGCCACAATGCTTCGTTGGCCCATCCCAAAAAATCAAAATCTTTTTCTTCTATCCTGTGAGGCGATTGACGAAGCTTTTCCAGCAATTCTTCAAACATTCTTCTCACTACGAAAGAGTCGGATAGCAGTCTCAATATAGAGACTTTGTGACCAAAGGAGGAAAGGCTTATGCGATTCCTATATTCTGAATTGAGTAACTCTATGATTTTAGATAATTTACCCATCTACTAATACCATTTCTTTCTCTTGACTTCTAACATAAAGAAAAGGTCTTTCTTTATATTTCGGGTGCAAAAATAATTCTTTTATCTCATAGTACAAAATAAAAAACGAATCTTCTTTGCAAACACCACAACACCACAACACCACATTTCATATTTTGTTTTTTCACATCACAAAGAAGGAGAAATTGCCCTTACTTATTATTATATATAATATTATAATATTATATATAATAATAAGTAAAATATCTAATCAAAGCTTTAGAGTAAATATTTCAAAAACACAGATGTGGTGTTGTGGTGTTGTGGTGTCCTCAGTGAATATTATTCTGTATATACGATTATCAGGTTAAACTGCTTAAATATTGGGTCCTGTATCGTCGATGACTTACTTCCGCTAAAAGGAGGGCTTAGTTCTAGTAAACCGCCCTTTTTCTTCCTCTAAACGAATTGGAGGCTTCTGAGGGGCTGAAATGAGGCTCTATCGATATGAATTTTTATAAGAAAATTGAATATATTTTGATATAACATTTGCATATGTCAAATATAATATTTATCTTTGTATTGCAATTGAGGATGACGCTAAGTCATCGACCGAAGGCCAAGGCGTTGGCATAACAAAGTTCTTGATTGTAATGTGATCACAAAGCGGGATGCGGCAACCCGATGTAGTTTGCCGACAATTGCCAAATAAAACACAATTATAACACGACAAAACTTATGGCAAAAGAAAAAATTACTATGGGCATTAATTTGCGCCAAAACAAGATTACTGGTAATGCCGGCTACGGCAAGTACTATCCTGAGGTGGATGTGCAGAAGACACTGTCTCTGCGTGGATTCGCCAAGCACATGACGGATCATGGTAGCGTCTATGGACGTGACCTTATCGAGGGTATTCTGATCAAGATCACCGAGTGTCTCCCCGAACTGGTTTCGCAGGGTATCCCTGTGCAGCTGAATGGTCTGGGTACCTTCTACCCCACTGCTCAGGTGAAGAAGGACGCTGCAGTATCCAGCATCGCTGAGATGGATGGTCTGAATCCTAACGACATCGTGGATTCCATCCACATTCGTTTCCTTCCAGATTCCTCGAAGTTGGACAACATCAGCGGCAAGGCTTTCAAGGAGGCATGCGCCCTGGAGTTCCGCAACATCGTGGACACTCAGGAGGTGACGGTGAACGGCAAGATCCGCAAGATGCAAACCCTCACCCCTATCTCTACCGCAGTGGCAATCACCCGTGCTGGTGGTGCTAGCGGCTCAGGCTCTGGCACTAACACTGGAGGCAACACTGGTGGCTCAACGGGTGGTAACACTGGTGGCAACAACGGTGGCGGTGGTGACGGAGGCGACGACGGCCTGCAGATCTAAGGCCCTTCAGAATACCCCTCAGTCACTTTGTGACAGCTCCCCTAATAAATCAGGGGAGCAGCTGAGAGGCCAATCAGGGGAGCAGCTAAAAAAGCTTCTCTAAGCTCCTCCCCTCTCGAGGGGAGGTGGCTCGGAGAGCCAGAGGGGTAAATACTCTAAGCCTGTGAGGTAATTATTAATCAACCTTATTATCATTTTGACGTTATGAAGAACAAAGACTTTTGGAAATCTGTATTACAACTGGTTATATCAGTTCTAACAGCTGCACTGACAGCTATCAGCACAACTTCGTGCATGGGGTATGGACCCTTGAATATCTAAAAGACAAGGAAGTCCGGTGAGCTAATGTTCATCGGGCTTTTTTTATTATTAGGTGAGAATGCAGAAAGAATATTAGGTGCTTTATATTTTAATCAGCAGAGAATTTTCTATCCGAGTGACCTTAATATATAACGTTACATCCCTTGTTAGATAAAATAGATTTTTATTGCCTTTTTAAATAAAAAACACTATTTTTGCTAAGCTAAACAAAGTTTGAGTAATGAGAAGTTTTTACGAAATACTGAATGTTGATGAAAATGCTACGCAGGAAGAAATACTTGCAGCATATAGAAAACGTGTTCTTGAAACTCATCCTGATAAAGGTTGTGATAATATAGAATTCCTTAACATCAAAAAGGGTTATGACATCCTATCAGATTCTTCCAGACGTGCCGCTTACGATAAATGGCTAAAAGAAAAAAGAGCTGATAAAAAGAAAGAACGCGATAGTGACCAAACCAGTCAAAAAAGAAATAATCAGTCCTCCAAGAATACAGAAGAAAAAGATAATAATAGTAATACAAGGATAATTATTGTCCTTACTGCTCTTATTCTTATTATCGCAGCAATTCTTTATTTTAAAGTTGACACATCTGACCAAGAAAAAGTAGAGACTAATTACATATCATTACATACTGGTGACACTCCATATGAAGATTATTATCAGACTATAACAGAAAGGAACTCTCTGTCAGCATTAACCTTCATCAATTATTCTTCATATGATGCTGTAGTAATTGTTGTTGATCAAAAAGACGAAGTTATAAGGCATACTTACATCTCCAGAAATGATAGTTATACAATGGAAAAAATACCAGAAGGAAAATATATAGCAAAAATAATGTTTGGAAAACGCTGGAATCCAGATTTGGATAATGGTAAAGGAAATCCTATAGGTGGTTTTATAGATGATCTTCACTATCAAGCTATGAAATGGAACGATTGTTTTGATTGTATTTTTGAGAATACCACTGATGGCATTAATTACCCAACATACTCACTTACATTACACACCATAAGAAATGGGAACACTCAGACAAAGAAAATTAAAGCAAATGACTTTTTTAACTAATTTACTCACTTGAATTAATAATGAGGACATAAATATGAAAAGATTTATATTCATCCTTTTTTTACTCTTTCCAATTATATGTTTTGGTAAAGACAATTACAAAAACATAGAAAGACTTATTAATAATTATGATGTACTTAAATATGTAAAAGATATTAAGGATAGAGACCCAAGCTCTTTTTGGTTCGCTGCTTCATACGGAGACGTTCAGTATAACAAAATGAAACGTGCTTTGAGCAAGAAAAGCGGTTCAATCTTTACAGCAAAAAACAATATTGACGAAGCTATGTTTTCGATGTTGATGATGCGGAGCAGATTAACCCACGACTCATCTCTAGAAGGAGAGTTTAGAAATTCGATTTATGAAATTATGGGCGTTAATAAAGCATTTTCTAACTTATCCCTCAACTTTATTGTTAATGATGAACAAAACGCATCAGCTTCACCAGATGGATATATAATGATATACACAGGTTTACTAAAATTACCAAACTTTGATATATACGATTTAGTCGGTATTTTAGCGCATGAAATAGCTCATTATATGTTTCAACACACTCTTTCCATAGAATGGAAGGCTGTAAAAAGGCACAACAAAAATGTTACAATAGCATCTATTTTATCTGGAATAGAAGTTGGGGCTGCAGCATATGCTGCAGCAAATGGAGTGAATAATCAAGATACTTGGAATAATATTGCAAGAAATGCTGCTTTATATAACGATTACATTTATATGGATGATCATGGCAATTATCGATACCGTTACACAAGGGAATTGGAAATGCAAGCTGATTTTGTTGCATATCGCTTTATGGAATTTATTGGTATTGGAGGAGAGCGTTATATCCAAACATTAATGAAGCTAGATCCTGAAAATAGGGATAGTATAACAATCGATAGCGATGATCATTTTTCTATATCTGACAGAATAAACATTTTACTATACCTAACAGCAAAAAGCAAACTTGAAAATATAGAATCTCCAGGGCAATAAAATTCACACTCAACTTCGTGCATGGGCTATGGGCCCCTGAGTATCTAAAAACAAAAGCCCTCGCTATTAAGCGGGGGCTTTGTATTAGACACGATTATCTGAATTGGTTATCACATTTGTGATTTCCAAAATATCTCAATAAACAATTTCTTCTATTAGCTCAATATGGTTAAAGAAATGCTTCTTACCATTAACAATCACCGTATCTTTCTCGGTCTTACTAACACCATAGATTATGCCACCCTCATATGGTAAGCCTCCATTACCCTCAGGATAAGGACAAGATATGGTTTTCTGATTAAAGTCAAACTCTGGATAATCGGTCATGCCATACTTTTCATTTGGATCAGCGTAATAAGGAGGATAGTTCAAAAGAACGGGATCACCATCTACAATGCGATAAACACTATATCCACTATGATACCTTACTGCCATTCCATAATGCACAATCACCAACTCATCTATACCATCAAAATCCATATCCATGAAAAAGAAGGGCGTATCAAATAACATCGTCATATCTTCATGCTTCGTATACGTATAGTCTGATTCGACGGCCTTTGATCTGTGTTTCATCATAAAGTCAAGGTTCTCTCTATCATTAAACCTACCCTTGCTATATGCTGTATCACCAAAGCATTCTGTATGTAAGGTAAACGACTTATTATCTTTCGTAAAAACGAGATCTGCTGGTAACTCATAAAAGTCTCCCCAGTCTTTCAACCTAACGAAAGCCTTCACCTGATATCCGTTTACTGGTTGACGATAGACTACAGTAAAATAGTCAGAAGATTCTACATTACCCTGAACAAGATAGTCACCACTACTATTGTTCGTTTCCAATAGGTAGCACCCCAA
>JAEEOD010000166.1 GCA_016284115.1 Bacteroidaceae bacterium | reverse complement strand
GAACTTTCTCAACTTGAAAAATACAAAAAAATAATAGAAGAGAAATATTCAGATTTTACACAGTTGCGTGTTTATTGAACACCAGAAGGTGATATCCCTTCCGTTGAAGATTGGTTAATTATGTCCTATTCGGATATCCTAGACATTTTGCAATCTGTATATTCATCAAGATCAACTCAGTTATCGCCTGAAGCAGATGTGCTTATCAGTAACTACATATTTATTATTAAGAAAGAGGTTATTATGGACAATGAATTAATTAAGCTTTGTAATGAAATCTATAATAAGCATAAAGTGGCTTTAGATCTTATTTATGAAAATAAGGATGATAAGGCTTCTCAAACATGTCTAATTGCTAAAGAAGTTTTAAAGAAATATCAAGACATTGAAGTTGATAAGAAAAACAACAAGTCATGTGTAAGGTTTTGGACAAAGACATTAAAAGATACTTTTGTGAATTATGTCAATGATTCCCTAAAAGAGTATTATTATCAGGTTTTGATAAGAAACAATAAGGTTATTCTGGAGCTTGCTTTTCATCGGAATAAATCTTCAAATAAAAAAGGATTATATAATACAATTAATAATTATCCTGTTAGGGGGAATGAGATTAAGGAAGATTGGGAGTGGCTTCGACGATGGAGCGTATCTTTGGATATCTTTGAAGAATTTTCAGATTCTCTAATTGAGAATTGGTTGAAGAATAAAATAAATGAGATTTTGGAAAAAGAGAAAAGGTTAGTGATGATGAATCCCCCAATACAATAGTATTCATTTTTTAATTAATAGTTTGATTTAATTATGATTCAATAATATGGATATTGTTATTTGCAGTGTAATAGTAGCCTTTATTACAGGAGTTTCCAGCATCATTACTGCTATTATATGGGGTTATACTCCTAAAAGATGCAAGGAAGAGCTAGAGAATTTACGTCAGGAACTTCTTGACGTGTATAAAGGCGCATATAACCTGAAAATTGTAGGAGAGAGCTTAGAAGCTGATTTGGACATTTCTAAACAAGAAGCAAGGAAGGGGCTAATTTTTACAAATCGCTTACAAAAAAGTAGAATTGAAAAGAGAATAGAACAGTTGGAATCTTTGGTAAAATAAAATGGGACTATTTAGTAAAGGAAAGAGTGGTGGACTGATGAATGTCATCCGCTGCGACGAAGAAGAGTATATGGTGTGGAAGTGGCGACCGGAAGGACAAGAAGCCAATTCCACCAGTAGAGAAAACAGCATTCGTTATGGCAGTAGCCTGCGCGTGAAAGACGGTGAAGTGGCAGTGTTTGTCTATAAACAGAAAGACGGTACTATGCAGGACTTCATAGAGGGTCCTTACGACGATACCATTAAGACGGCTAACTTCCCAGTTTTAAGTAGTATTGTTGGAATGGCTTTTGGCGGAAATTCCCCATTCCAAGCAGAGGTCTATTTCATCAATCTGCAAGGTAACAACCAGCTGCGCTTTGCAGTACCCTATTTCGATGTATTTGATCCCCGTCTTCCCGACCATGGTGTACCGATGGCAGTTAGAGGTACAATAACCTTTAATATTACAGACTATCGTGGTTTCATCAAGCTGAACCGTCTGGTGAACTTTGATCATGATCAGTTCATGAAACAGATTCGCTCAGCTTTGCAGAAATATGTGAAGGGTGTTGTGATGAATGTGCCGCAGGAGATGGGAATACCCGTGGTGCAGATGGAACGCCAGATACTGCAGATCAATGAGCGAGTGGAAGGATATCTGAAACCACGTATTGAAAACGATTTCGGTGTGAACTTGAAAGGGCTGGACATCGGTTCAATGGAGATTGATAAAGAGAGTCCTTATTACGAGGAACTACGTCAGTTGACCGCAGGCAACACAGCCCGAACGATGAATGCTCAGACGGATGTGAATATCCAGAATCTGAAAGATACACAGCGCATCAATGCTGCCAATATGGAAGAGACGCTTCGCATCCAGCGCGAGGAAATGCAGCGTGCCCAGAAGTTACAGACGGAAACAAACTTCATCGGTGCTCATGCTCTCAACCAACAGACCGATGTCCTGAAAACGGGTGCCCAGAGCCTTGGCCAAATGGGTTCTATGGATATGAGTACACATGGAGGTGGCGGTATGAATCCTGCCGGCATGATGACTGGCATGATGATGGGTGGTGCCATGGGACAGCAGATGGCCGGTATGATGCAGAATGTGGGTCAGCAGATGCAGAGTGCGATGAACACGCCGCCACCCATGCCTAGCATACAGTATCATGTTTCGGTGAATGGAGCTCAGGCAGGTCCTTTTAATATGCAACAATTGAGGCAAATGGCTCTGAACGGCCAACTGACGCGACAGACGTATGTCTGGAAACAAGGCATGGCGAACTGGGAGTTTGCAGGGAATGTGCAGGAACTAAGTGGTTTGTTCGCACCACCTTCACCAGGTACTCCACCGCCACCACCCCCTGGAATGTAATATTATAAAACTCTATATTATGGATGATAACAGCTTTTTCTCCATAGACCGACTCGTAGAATTCGGTCTTGGTATGGGGCTGGCACAACAGATGGTTGGGATGATGAACCGGTACATGCGAGAGATGTATGTGCCCGGTTCCATCCAATCGATGCCAAAGCCCATGCCCCAAGTGTATTATGTGGCCATTGATGGTCAGCAGGTTGGTCCGCTTAACGACAGTGAGCTCTCGCAGTTGATTATGCAGAAACGTATCAATAAAGATACGCTCGCATGGGTTCCCGGGATGCTAGACTGGAAACCTATTGAGCAGGTACCTGCCATATTGAAAGTCATTGCATTAACCCCGCCACCACTGAGCGTATGAGGATATCTATTTTTCCCGCGGTGTTGTCGCTTATAGTGGCAGCCGTATTAGCGTGGTTGGCTTATGATATAGCCTATGATGAGAAGACAGATCTTGATGTGTATGTAGCCATTGGCACGGGGCTTTCGGTTTTATTGACTATGGGATTTGCCATGGCTTGCAAACCTGACAATACGAGAGTCAGTGTAAACTTTAAAGTTTGGAGCGCTCTGATGTTTGTCGTTATGGTCATATCAAACTTCTGCTTTGCTGGTTTTGGCGTAAAGATGCCGTGGTATGTAGTAGTGACGGCGTGCTTGCTCGTGCTGCACGTAGGTGTAGCATGGAGCCTTTTTAAAATGAAAAATATTTAAAGAAACATAGAATAATAGCTTAAAATAAATAATATGAATCATTGCTGTCCACTAAAAATCGCTAAGCGTTCTTTGAAACAATTGAAATATAGTTAGTTACAGAGATTTTTCGGGTGCGACGATTTGATTTTGTATCTTTGCAGTCAAAATGGATGACTGCATATGAACAAGCCCAAATACGTTTTCTCCCAATTGGTCGCTTTTATGGACTCAGACAAGTTCCGTCATATCGTTGACAAGTATAGAGGTAACCGCTATGTTAAGCATTTCACATGTTGGAACCAACTCCTTACGTTGATGTTTGGTCAGTTGAGCAATCGCGAGAGCATGCGAGACTTGATTATCGCCATAGAAGCACATCATCAGAAGTGCTATC
>JAEEOD010000165.1 GCA_016284115.1 Bacteroidaceae bacterium | reverse complement strand
CTGCTGAAAGAACTTTATGAAGTAATTGAAGACAATAAAGATAAGATTGGAGAAGCCGACCGTGAGGAGATTGATGATATTGTGGCTGATCTTCGAGAAAATATGAATAAAATTGTGGAGCATGGCGAACGTGCCATCAATACCATTCAGGGCATCTTGCTTATTTCAAGAGGAAAGGAAGGAGAACTCATTCCTTCTGACATCTGCGCCATTGTCAAGGAATATGTAAGGCTTGCCTATCATGCCATGAGAGCCAAGCACAAGAACTTCAACATCAGCATTCATGAGGATTGTCAGCTCAATATCCCTCAGCTGATGATTGTTCCGCAGGATTTCAGCCGCGCCATACTGAATATTATGAATAATGCCTGCTATTCTGTTTGGGAAAAATCACAAATTGTTAATTCCGAAAGCTATAGTCCGACAATAGAGATTAGCGTGAAGTATGATGGTCAGAACATCACGGTTGCTATTAAAGATAATGGCATGGGAATGAGTGAAGAAGTGAAAAAACATATTTATGAGAATTTCTTTACAACGAAGCCAATAGGCGAAGGAACTGGATTGGGTATGGCCATTACGCATGATATTATCGTCAACAGACTTCATGGTGAGATACACATAGACTCTAAAGTAGGAGAATACGCTTGTTTTACTCTTATCATACCTGCTAAACTGAAATGAAAAGACTGATTACATATATTTATGTGGTATGTCTGAGCCTGATGGCATGGTCGCAGGAGCAAGATAATGGACGTTCTTTCTATATAGAAGCAGAAACAGCTTATAGTATAGGGCGTCTTGAAAGGGTGGTGGAGTTGCTCGATCCCAATATTGGCTTTATAAAGGGTACGTTGAAACAGAGTGCCTATCGCTTGCTTGCCCTTGCCAAATTGGGCCTTGATGAGGATGAAGCTGCTGAACAATATGTGAGTTTATTGTTGGGAGAAAATCCTTATTACAGTACGATACCTGAAGATCCTCAGCGATTTATCGACATGGTGGAGGATATCAGGGGAGGTATGGGAGGTACCATTACTACAGCATCAAGTCAGGCAGAAAGTCTTGCAGAGGTACCAGTGCCTACTACTTTGATTACAGAGGAGATGATTCGTAACAGCGGAGCGCGCAACTTACAGGAAGTGCTGGCAGCATATGTGCCTGGGATGAATCTCATAGATTGTGACGATGATATCAATATTGCCATGCGTGGCATCTATAGCAATACACAAGAGAAAATACTGATAATGCTCAATGGCCACCGTTTAAACAGCTATACTACGAATACCGCAGCTCCAGATTTCAGTTTGAGCTTGGAGAAGGTGAAACAGATAGAGGTGTTGCGAGGTCCTGCATCGTCGCTTTATGGTGGTGTGGCATTGACGGCAGTAGTGAATATCATCACATGGAACGGTGCAGATGTTGATGGCGTAAAGATGAAGGCGGGTATAGGTAATTATGGTCAAGTGCGTGGCGATTTGCTGTTTGGCAAGCGCTATTTCGACCTTGATCTGTTGGTGTGGGGTAGTATCTATACCAGCAAAGGAGAACGAATGAACGTTCCTGAGGATCGAATGGATAAAACCATATATGATATGCCGGTTGACAAAATCAGCATAGGGCGTGTCGGAAAACGTCCGTCGTACGATTTTGGCATCCAGCTGGTATGGAAAGGATGGCAGTTCCTCTACGACAGTCATTCTTCGCAAGTAGTGGCACCTTATTCTCTGAGCACGCTGGCTCTTTCTTACGATCACGACCATTATCGTACCTTTAATGGTATTGGTCCCAGTTTTGCTACTATGTCGAACCATGCTGACTTGAGCTATTCGCACAACCTGGGCAATCTTCATTTGAAATATGCCGTTACTTACGACAAGTCTGATCTTACGCGTTATCAAGTAATTAACGACGAACCTATGCCAGAATTGGCAAAAGTATTGGGACTACCAGAAGAAGTGTCGACCTTCTTTGAGAATTACGGAGGTATCTCACGTTATGTTAACGGACAAGAACAAGATTATGGTTTCCAACTGAAAGGTGACTACTCATATAACATAGGAAAAGATCACAAAGGGACTATTGGCTTCGGAGCAGAGTACAACCATTTCCAGTTAGATGACCTCCGCTATCAGATAGGCTATGATTTTGTCTATACAATACCAGAGAATACAGTTTTACGAGAAGCAGGTAAAGGTAAGGAAAATACTGCGAATGTATATTTGCAGTTGAAACATCAATGGAAGTCTTTCATTGTCAATGCGGGTTTGCGATATGACTACAAGTTGCGCTATAATCATTCAAAAGCCAACGAGTTATCGCCTCGTATCGCATTGATTTGGCTACGTCCAAAATGGAATGTGAAATTCAGTTATTCAAAATCGTTCGTAGACGCTCCTTATATCTATCGAAAGGCCAATGTGTTGTCAACCTTAATGGGAGGAGGACGTGAAGAGGATGCTGAAGAGTTGTTGCCAGAACGTGTTCATTCCTTGCAACTTTCATTTGCGGGTACTAATTGGGCAAAAGGATTCAATTTTGAGATCAACGGCTTCTATAATAACAGTACCGACTTGGTTATGACGCATGTAATTGACTACATGAACGCAGGTAGGAACAAGACGATTGGCGTGGAGTTGATGGGTAATTATAAGTCCCCTCGTTTTACGGCAGATGTAAACGTTACTTGGATGAATCCCTACAAAGCCAATTTAGTGGGGCTTGATGCAGTAGGATTGTTGGAATTCACTACAACGGATATCAATGCTAACAACAATACGCCAGCTATCATGTCGAATGCCGTATTGGCTTGGCAAGCTACCAAGAAGCTGAAGTTACATACCCACCTCTTGTTTGAAGGCAAGCAGTCTTCTTATAATACTGACCTTGTAAGGCTTTTGCAAATAAGAACCTATATGGATATTGCTGAAGACTATTATCAGGATGATAATCCAGAAGCTGCGAAAGAATGGGAAGACTTGGCTTTTAGCATGTTGCCAGGATTGATTTCTAAAAGAGATATGTCAGCACGCGCTATCGTTAATGTGGGAGCTGAATATAAATTGGGGAAGCTGACGCTGGGACTAAATGTTCATAATCTCTTTGGAACTCGGTATAATAGAAGTGGTATGAATACTAATCTTATTATTCAAAAGGGCCGTTGGTTCCTCTTTGATGTGGCGTATAAATTCTGAAAAACACCTATGCTGATGAATAGCGAAAAGAAACATATTACCTTTGTCGTAAACCCAATATCCGGTACTCAGGAGAAAGAGCAGATAATAGAGCTCATCAACGAATACCTGGATATTGATAAATATACTTTTCAAATCACTTATACGCAATATGCTGGTCATGCAGAGAAAATAGCTGCACAATGTGCTGAGGAAGGTCATTTTGCTGTAGTAGCTGTGGGAGGTGATGGAACGGTCAATGAGGTTGCACGTGCTTTGACACATACACATACAGCATTGGGTATCATTCCTTGTGGTTCTGGTAATGGTTTGGCGCGTCATCTGCAAATAAGTATGCAGGCACGTAAAGCTATAGATACCATAAATGGCGGGCTTGTGGATTGTATCGATTATGGTACTATCAATCGTCGTAAATTCTTCTGTACGTGTGGTGTAGGATTCGATGCTTTCGTAAGTCTGAAGTTCGCCGAAGCAGGAAAAAGAGGCCTCAATACTTATATCGAACAGTCGCTTAATGCTTCTCTGAATTATAAGCCTGAAACCTATAAGGTGACCATTGATGGCAATGAAACTGAAATCTATCAGGCTTTTCTCATAGCTTGTGGCAATGCTGCCCAGTATGGCAATAATGCCTATATAGCACCCAAGGCTACACTGACAGATGGATTGCTGGACGTTACCATTCTCAATCCTTTTACACCACTAGATGTGCCTTCATTGGCTTTGCAATTGTTCACAAAGACTATTGACCAAAATAGCCATATTAAGACTTTCCGCTGTAAAACCATCAACATCCTTCGCCAAAAACCAGGAGTGGTGCATTATGATGGCGATCCTGTTAATATGGGCGCCAATCTCAAGGTGAAGATTCATCATGCAGGGCTGCTAGTTATGGTGCCAGCAGACGATAACAAGGATCTTAATGTAATAGATCGTGCACAGGAGGTAATTAATGGCATTCGTCAGATGAATGACCAGTTTTTTGAAGGTATCCGCCAGCGTAACAACGAGTTACTAGATAAAGGGAAGGAACAACTGAAGAAACTTACGAAACTGTAAATTCTATGCCTTTTCCCTACATGATTTTTTTTGTAGGCAATAAACCTCTAGAAATTCATGATGCGTTCAAGTTTTTTTTGTGGATTATTTATTGCGGAATTAAAAAAATGTATTACCTTTGCAACGCTTAACCAAATTGGTGCGTTAGTTCAGTTGGTTAGAATACGTGCCTGTCACGCACGGGGTCACGAGTTCGAGTCTCGTACGCACCGCAAAAGAAAAGCTGCTCATTGAGCAGCTTTTTCTATTTAGTATGTTTTAAAGTCATCTGGATACTTCAAATTCTGAGTAATCTCTCCACCATATAATCTTACCCAAGAACGGAAACTGGTATCATCTTGCGTCAGTTCTATTATACGTGCACCATTAGGCTTCAAATTGTTGTATACAGTGTCGCAACCACTGAATCGACCATACATCAGGAAGATGTCGTTCCATTTCATAGCATAGTCATTATCGTGATCGTGTCCACAAATAATAGCTTTTATATCACCCATTTCTTTCATGCTCACAAACATACCAGAATTCACAGGAGGAGAACAAGGCTCTTCTCCGAAGTTACCCTTCAAGATGCGATGGTTCTCAAGCCTAAAGGCATAGATAAATTCTGGAAGGGGAATATGGAAGAATGATAATGATGGTACGGGCTTCCCGTCATTCTGTTTGGCGAACGCTGCACTATGCTGACGATACCAATTGATTTCTGGGAAATGGATGTAGCCCCAACCTTTTTCAATCTCACCAGGTAATCCGCACAGACTGTTAGAGTCGAAAAGATAAAACACCCACTGTGGTTTTTCTTCATTGTCTTTTGACAAGGTGATAATGTCATTGCTCACGCCATAAAGTCCTGTAACAGTAGAATTAATATTATATGGCAATGACTTAATCACATCGAAAATTTCTTTACGAGTCAGGTCGAAATCGCTGTCGTGATTGCCCAATGCTACGGCAAATGGAATTTTACGCTCAGAAATAGGTGCAAATAGTTCACGCACACTCTTTTCAGCTGGTTTACCAAAGATAATGTCACCCGTATGAATCACCAAATCAGGCTTCTCAGCATCAAGCATCTCACATACATTTTTCAATGCACGTTCAGAACGAGGGTCGTCTGCTATATAGTGAGTGTCGGTTAACTGCAATATCTTGAATTTCCCATTGGGCTTATAGTTGAAGTTCATAAACTTTTCACCACTACTGGTTTCACGACGTGAGGCTGCTATCCCTGATGCAGGAATAAAACCACTCATGCTCAGCAATGCCGAGTTCTTGATAAACTGGCGACGATTAATCGAATGTTTCTCAGCCATAACCTTTATTTTTTGCCACGTTGGCGTTGTAATTCTTCTTGTTGCTTCTGCATCGCTTCCAAGCGAGCCTGGAATCCACTCTTTCGCATCTCCTTTGGATCTTTCTTATTAGCCTCCAGTTGTGCTAACAATTTGGCATCATCAGTAGCATATCGCATCCAAGCCATTGTGACTACACTGATAAGGGTACTGAGGAAGTAGTAGTAGTTCAGACCAGCAGGGTAGTCATTCAAGATGAAGAGAAAGACCACAGGCATGATGTAGTTCATATACTTCATAGCTGCCATAGATGGATTAGCACCAGTATCCTGCATCTTCATGTTATACATCATATATAGCAGGTTGGTGATACACATCAGTACACAGAACAAGCTTAAATGATCGCCTAGGAACGGAATGCTGAATGGGAACGTTACAAATGAATCATAGGTACTCAAGTCATCTGCCCACAAAAAACTTTGCTGGCGTAACTCGATAGCACTTGGCACGAACAGGAATAAAGCCATAAGAATAGGGAACTGTATCAGCATTGGCAAGCAACCACCCATAGGGCTCACCCTGTATTGGCTATACATCGTCATTATCTCCTGTTGTTTCTTCATGGCATCAGCCTCATTGGGATATTTGGCATTGATCTCATCTACTTTTGGCTTCAGTGCCTTCATTTTAGCAGATGAAATGTATGTCTTCCATGTAGTAGGGAATATCACAATCTTCACAATCAGTGTCATAAAGAGCAAGACGAGACCCATGCCTAATCCCAACTTAGTAAGCCAATCAAACACGTTGATAGTAAAGAATTGGTTAATCCAACGAAGGATAGGCCAACCTAGATATACCAGTCGCTGCAAGTTCCAATCCTTCTCACGATTATCATCCAAAGCAGAAAGAATCTTGTAGTGGTTAGGACCAAAGTAGAAGTGCATTTCAGTAGGCTGGTTGCCTGTAGGGTCAAAAGTAGTATTCATATCAGCAGCATAGTCTTTGATATAGCCACTGTTTCGGTCCTCCATTTTAGAATCCAATTTGGCATTATTAAAGCCGGCATCGCTTATCATCACAGCAGAGAAGAACTGGTTCTTGAAAGCCACCCATGTCAGAGGCTCAGCCACCTCTTCGTGGTCTTCGCCACTGGCCGACATTTCCTCCACGTCATCAGCAGTCTTGTAAGTCAACTGAGCCAAACGGTTTTCGTAAGTATAGCCCTTCTCAATTTGACGAGCTTTCTGCTTCCACTCGATATCAATATGGTTGTTAGAAGAAGCTAATTTGCCGTTCATGCCCACTGCCTGAATATTCAGGTCCACTAGATAGGTGTCAGGATGCATGGTGTAGGTGAAGTCAACATAGCTTTCTTCTGAGGCTTTCAGACGCATCGTAACAGCCTGCTCACTTTTATTTACAGGCGTGAAATAGTAGTCGCTGGTTTCAATAGCGCCTTGAGAATTATAAAATAAGTAGTTGAGCGACACATCGTTATCTTCAAACAGGGTTACTGGTGTTACTTTGTCCTGACTCATATACTCTTTCAGAATTACAGAATAGAGGCTACCACCTTTTGTGTTAAGCGTCAACTTGGCCAAATTGTTCTCAATGCTTACTAACTCGGCAGTACCTTGTGTGGCGCCGAAAAACAATGAAGCAGAGTCTTTGGCTGCTGTAGCACGCTCGTTGGCCAAAGCTGCCTCTGCCTTAGCTTGCAATTCTGCGGCACGTTGCTGTACCTGGGCTATTGAGTCATAATACTGCTGTTGAGCAGCAAGTTGTTCTTGAGATGGACGGCTTAAGTAGCTGAAAACAATCAATACGAGGAAAATCAGCACCATGCCTGTAATGGTATTTTTGTCCATTTTATTTTCTGAATTTATTTATTAATATAGGTATGTCTAACGACGTTTTTATTCAATTTAGCTGCAAAAGTAATAAATTATGACCGAAGTGCCTAAAGAAAGCTGATTTTTTTCGATATTCTTGCTTGATTAAGTTATTAACATTATCTTTGCAATAGTAAATAACCAATATTAATTGTAGTTGGACTATGAAAAAAAACGTTGTATCAATGTTGCTTATAGGCTCATTTTTGTCGATTTCATCGACATGGGCTGGTAATGCAGTCAATAATAATATGGCAAACAATGGTCAGTTGCCCTCACAATCTGGTGTAATCAAAGAATTGCCTGGATTATTGGGCAAGTATTTCTTTGTGCGTAAAACATCCACAGCAAAGAAGAACGTCAATCAGAACGATACTGTTTCTTACCTTTATGACAAATACATAGTTGTATTGGATTCTTTGAACAATCCAAACACCCCTCAACGATATATAGAAACTAATCCTGATTATTATAAACTGTTTGTTCCTGCTACGTATTTTAAGTCATCAATAGCTCAGTTGTCCACCATCAAAGTTGATGGATTATTGCCTGACAAAACATTGGATAATATCCAAAAATATTTGCCAGTAGATAAAAAACAATTCACAACAAAAGAACGTGTGAATAAGATAGTTAATAAAACTTTGATGGATCTTTACTTAAATAATCCTGAGGCTATAGTTTTTACTGAAGACGAGCTAGATAAGGCTGGCGTTTTTGTAGACAATATAGAAACAGAAGAAGATGTTAACGCTTCCAATGTAAAGACCAATATGATGAATGTTCTTACAGCCGGTTCTCCACTTGAACTAGAGCAAGAAGCAGAGGTGGAGGTTAGAAAACCACAATTCTGGGCTGTAGCAGGCAACAGTTCATTGCAGTTTTCTCAACATTATTTATCGGACAACTGGTACAAGGGTGGTGTAAGCAGTGTATCGATGATTGGAACTTTTCAGTTAACTGCAAACTATAACGATAAGGAGAAAGTACAGTGGGAGAATCTTTTGGACGCTAAATTAGGATTAGCATCTACACCATCAGATCAAGTACATAAATATCTTACCAATACTGATCAATTGCGTATTTTTAGTAAGTTAGGTATTCAGGCAGCAAAGAATTGGTACTATACTCTTTCTGCTGAGTTCAAGACACAGTTTGTAAATGGATATAAATCAAATGACCCAACATTGATTTCTACTTTCTTGGCACCTGCCGATCTGACAGTGGCACTTGGTATGGATTATAAGAAAAAGACTGATAAATACAGTTTTTCTTTACTGTTGGCTCCCCTTAACTGGACCATGCGTTACATTGGTAGCAAAGATATTGATGAGACTTCTTATGGCCTTGATAAAGGCAAGAGTGTGAAACACAATATTGGTTCCCAAATACAACCTTCTATCACATGGAACATTGCCAAGAACATCACATTTGAATCTCGCCTAGACTACCTTACTAGTTACCAGTGGGTACGAGTAGAGTGGGAGAATACCTTGAATTTGGCAGTAAACAGGTTTCTTTCAACCAAATTGTATGTGCATGCTCGTTACGATGATAGCGCTGTGCCATTGAATGGCAGTACAAGTTATTTCCAGTTAAGCGAGTTGCTGAGTTTTGGACTTAATTATAGTTGGTAAACTCCTTACCAGAAATACTTTTAATGCGGATATAAATATTATTGTCATAGTTTCGGGGATGATTACCAAAATCATCCCATTTTTATTTTGTTCTTACAATATTATACACTAATTTTGCATTGAATATAGTTAACAAACCTTACAAGCCATGAAAGACAATGTAGTAAAGCACAGCGGAATTGTGGAGCGTATCAATGGAAATTATCTACAAGTGAAGATTACGCAGGCCACATCGTGTTCAGCGTGTAGTATAAAAAATCATTGTACATCAGCAGAATCGAAAGAACATTTGATTGATGTTTACGATAAAGAAGTAGCTCAGTATCACGTGGGCGATGAAGTATGGATTATTGGTTCTACCAGCATGGGACGCAAGGCGGTTTGGTATGGTTATCTGTTGCCGTTGCTCATCTTGATGGCACTCGTTATTGGGCTTACCTCATGGTGGGGCAATGATAGTGAACTTTCTGTAGCACTCTACTCGTTAGGATGTATTTTTCTTTACTATCTTTTGCTGTATTACTTTGGCAAAGACAAGATGAAAAAGACATTCAGTTTTACTTTATCGAAAATGAAATGATGAAGAATGAAGAAATATAATCAACAACTACTTAATAACTAACTAATTTATGAATGTAATTCTGATAGCAGTAATTTCTATAGGAGTGATAGCATTAGTGGCTGCATTGGTACTCTATTTGGCTTCTAAGAAGTTTGCTGTGTACGAAGACCCACGTATTGCCCAAGTGGCTGAGGTGTTGCCTCAAGCCAACTGTGGCGGTTGCGGCTACCCTGGTTGTAGCGGTCTGGCAAGCGCTATAGTAAAGGCTGGCTCGCTGGAAGGCAAGACCTGTCCCGTGGGTGGTCAGCCCGTCATGGAGAAAGTAGCTGCTGTGATGGGACTTGTGGCAGAGGCTAAAGAACCCATGGTAGCTGTGGTGCGTTGCAACGGTACTTGTGTCAATCGTCCACGCACCAACCAGTACGATGGCGTGAAAAGTTGTGCCATTGCAGCTTCTCTTTATGGTGGTGAAACAGGTTGTAGCTACGGATGTTTGGGCTGTGGTGATTGCACCAGAGCTTGTAAGTTCGATGCTATCCAAATGAATCCTGAAACTGGCTTGCCAGAAGTTGATGATGATAAGTGTACAGCTTGTGGCGCTTGCGTAAAAGCCTGTCCTAAAGCCATTATCGAGTTACGTAAGAAAGGTTTGAAGAACCGTCGCGTGTATGTTCGGTGTGTCAACAAGGACAAAGGTGCTGTCACTCGTAAGGCTTGCTCTGTAGGTTGCATTGGCTGTGGCAAGTGTGAAAAGACCTGTCCATTCGGCGCCATCACTATTACTAATAATGTAGCTTATATAGATTTTAATAAGTGTAAGTCATGTCGTAAGTGTGTTGAAGTATGTCCTACACATGCCATTATTGACTTGAATTTCCCTCCAAAACCTGCTAAGTCTGTTGCTGCTGATGCTGATAAGCCTGTTGCAAAATCTGTAATTGAAACAATTAAACCTGCTACTCCTGTAGCTATGCCAAGTGCTTCTTCTATCGTAGCATTGCTTCCACAAGCTAATTGTGGTGCCTGTGGTTTTGACGACTGTCCTGCATTTGCTGCTGCTATCGTAAAAGACGGTGGCATAGGTGATAAGTCTTGTTCTATAGGAGGTGAGGAAGTGATGACTAAGATTGCCGACATGTTGAAGAATGCTCCCGTGGAAACTCTTAAGGCAGCAGAAGCAGCTCCTGCTCCAGCAGAGAAACCAGCTGCGGCAAAGACCGCTGCTCCTGCTGTTGAGTTGGTGAACATTGCTGCTCACCCCAAGGTAGATGTGGTAGCTAAGATTGCAGCCCAGGCATTGGCAAATGCTGCCAAGCACCCTGTAAAGGCCGATGCGGCAGCAGTAGATGCTACTCCGTTGGTACCTGTCAAGACCACAGGCTTGGTAGCCATCAAGCGTACTATCAAGACACAAGAAGAGGCTGTAGCTGTAGTTGAAAAGATTGCATCTACATTATTATAATTCAGAGAAATAAAGAACAATAATATTATGTTGAAGACATTTTCAATCGGAGGAGTTCATCCTCACGGAAATAAACTTTCAGCAGGTCAGCCCATCGTTATGGCAGCCATTCCAGCTAAGGTAGCCATCTTGCTGGGACAACACATTGGCGCACCCGCAAAGCCTATTGTTGCAAAGGGTGATATGGTGAAGGTTGGACAGAAGATTGCAGAGCCTGGTGGTTTCGTATCTGCTGCCATTCACTCATCTGTTAGTGGCAAGGTGTCAAAGATTGACACCATAATAGATGCCAGCGGCTACCCAAAGCCTGCCATATTCATAGATGTAGAGGGTGATGAGTGGCTTGACAGCATCGATCGTACTGACACGCTGGTAAAGGAGTGTACGCTCACTCCAGAAGAAATTAACAAAAAGGTGGCTGACATGGGTATTGTAGGTTTGGGCGGCGCTTGCTTTCCTACACAGGTAAAGCTCTCTCCACCTCCTGCATTCAAGCCTGAGTGCGTGGTGATTAACGGTGCTGAGTGTGAGCCTTACCTTACAGCCGACCATCGTTTGATGTTGGAGCATGCTCCTGAAATCATTGTAGGAGTGAGCATCCTGATGAAATCCATGCGTGTAGAGAAAGCATTTATCGGTGTGGAGAACAACAAGCCCGATGCCATTGCTGCTTTGGAGAAAGCAGCTAAGGAGTTTAAGGGTATAGAGATTGTTCCACTAAAGATGAAATACCCACAAGGCGGTGAGAAGCAGCTGATACAAGCCATCACCAATAAATATGTAGGTAGTGGTGCATTGCCAATATCTACCGGCGCTTTGGTGCAGAACGTGGGTACCGCCTTTGCTGTCTATGAGGCTGTACAGAAAAACAAACCTCTGTTCGAGCGTGTGGTTACTGTTACAGGTAAGTCAGTTAAGAACCCGGGCAACTTCTTGGCTCGCATCGGTACCCCTATACAGCAGCTCATCGATGCATGCGGAGGTTTGCCAGCAGATACTGGTAAGATCATTAGTGGTGGTCCTATGATGGGTAAAGCACTGGTCAATACCGAAGTACCTACAGCCAAAGGAACTTCTGGCATTACCATCATGAACCAGAAAGATGCTAAGCGTGGCGAGCCACAGCCTTGTATCCGTTGTGCCAAGTGTGTAAGTGCCTGCCCCATGGGCTTGGAGCCTTATCTCATGGCTCAGTTGACTGAGTATGCCGAGTTCGAGAGATTAGAGAAAGAAGACATTATGGACTGCTTGAGTTGCGGCGCTTGCCAGTTCACCTGTCCTGCCAATCGGCCGTTGCTGGATTACATCAGCTTGGGCAAGGCAAGGGTAGGAGCTATCATTCGTGCCCGCAGCGCTAAAAAATAATCTACAATGGAAAATAAGTTAATTGTATCACTTTCGCCTCATGATCATGCCAACGACAGCGTGCAGAAAAACATGTACGGTGTGCTCATAGCGTTGATACCAGCTTTCTTGGTGTCACTGCTAGTGTTTGGCATTGGTGCATTGGTGGTTACTGTCGTATCAGTAGCAGCCTGTGTATTCTTTGAATGGGCCATCAATAAGTATATCTTAAAACGTGAGCGCCTTACCATTACCGATGGATCTGCCATCATCACGGGTGTACTGTTAGCGTTCAACCTGCCATCTAACCTGCCTATTTGGATCATCATTCTGGGAGCTCTGTTCGCTATTGGTGTAGGTAAGATGTCATTCGGTGGTTTGGGTTGCAATCCATTCAACCCGGCACTGGCAGGTCGTATCTTTTTGTTGATTTCCTTCCCTGTGCAGATGACGTCATGGCCTGTAGCTGGTCAGCTTACCTCTTACGTGGATGCCACTACGGCAGCTACTCCATTGGCATTGATGAAGCAGGCTGTCAACGGCAATCCAGCTGCTTTGGGTGATTTGCCAGAAGCTTTGGGTATGCTGTTAGGTAACAATATGGGTGGTTCGTTAGGTGAGATCAGCGCTTTGGCATTGCTCATTGGTGGTGTCTATATGTTGTGGAAGAAGATCATAACCTGGCACATTCCAGTATCTATTCTGGTGACTGTATTTGTGTTTGCAAGTATCATGTATATGGTGGACCCAACCACCTATCCTTCACCTGAGTATCATTTGCTCAGCGGTGGCTTGATGTTAGGTGCCATCTTCATGGCTACTGACTATGTGACCTCGCCAATGAGCCATCGTGGACAACTCATATATGGTGTCTGCATCGGTCTTATTACGATGGTTATCCGTCTATACGGCTCTTATCCTGAAGGTATGTCGTTCGCTATCTTTATCATGAATGCGTTCGTACCTCTTATCAATACGTATGTTAAACCTCAAAGATTCAGCAGCAAAGCTGTCAGTGTAAAGAAATGAAGAAGTTAGAATCATCATTAAAGAATATGGTGTTGGTGCTTACGGGCATCACCATTATTTGTGTGGGCTTGCTGGCTGCAGTAAATGAAGTGACCAAAGAGCCAATAGCTGCTGCAAACGCTAAGACGTTGAGCGATGCGGTAAATGCCGTTGTACCTGGCTTCGATAACAATCCTATACAGGAGATGAAGATACAGGAAGTAGATGCCGTATCCTATAAAATTTATCCTGCTAAGAAGGGCAATGAGTATATTGGTGCTGCTGTTGAGAGTACTGTTATGGGCTTCGGAGGCGACCTTACTATCTTGGTGGGCTTTAACAACGAAGGTAAGATCAATGACTACTCATTGCTGGACCATGCAGAAACACCAGGTTTGGGTGCCAAAGCAGACAGCTGGTTCAAAAGTGGTGCTAAGGGCGATATCACAGGCAAAAATCCTAAAGATGGAGCCTTGACAGTAAGTAAGGATGGAGGACAAATTGATGCTATTACTGCATCAACCATCACCTCACGTGCCTTTCTGAAAGCCGTAAACGCTGCCTACGCCGCTTTCTCTGGCCAGTCTGTAGATGGCACTACAGGCGCTACCCAAAACGCTACTAGTCAAGTTGTTGTTTCATCAGACACCGTCAATGGTGCTATTAATTAATAAGGAGGGCATAGGATTATGAGTAATCTGAAAGTTTTAATCAACGGTATCGTCAACGAGAACCCTACCTTTGTACTGATGCTGGGTATGTGTCCTACACTGGGTACAACCTCAAGTGCTATCAACGGCATGTCGATGGGCTTGGCTACAGCCTTTGTGCTGATTTGTTCCAACACCGTGATTGCGGCTGTTAAGAATGTCATCCCTAACATGGTGCGCATTCCTTCGTTCATTGTCATTATCGCATCGTTTGTTACTTTGCTCCAGATGGTAATGCAGGCTTATGTGCCTGACTTATATAAGACTCTAGGCTTGTTTATCCCACTGATTGTGGTGAATTGTATTGTGTTAGGTCGTGCTGAAGCGTTTGCCTCCAAGAATGGTCCGGTATCGTCGTTTTTTGATGGTTTGGGCATTGGTTTAGGTTTCACATTAGCGCTCACTTTGCTGGGTGCTGTGCGTGAGTTGCTGGGCACAGGTAAGATGTTTAACCTTTCTCTCGTTCCTGAAGACTATGGCATGTTGCTCTTTGTGTTGGCTCCTGGAGCCTTCATCGCACTGGGCTACCTTTGCGCCATCGTCAACAAAATGAGAGAAGCTAAATAAAGGAGGAAGATATGGAATTACTATTGATATTCATTGCGGCGATATTCGTCAACAATATCGTCTTCTCGCAGTTCTTGGGCATTTGTCCATTTTTAGGTGTATCAAAGAAGATTGACACGGCATTGGGCATGAGTGCAGCTGTAGCGTTTGTATTGACTCTTGCTACCATCGTCACCTATCTTATACAAAAGTTTGTGCTCGATGCTTTCGAATTGCAGTACCTGCAAACCATCACGTTTATCTTGGTTATCGCCTCATTGGTGCAGATGCTAGAGATTGTCCTGAAGAAGGTATCACCCTCATTGTATCAGGCGTTAGGTGTATTCCTGCCACTGATTACCACCAACTGCGCCGTGCTGGGAGTAGCCATTCTGGTGATTCAGAAAGATTATGACCTGCTTACAGGTGTTGTCTATGCATTTGCTACAGCCATTGGTTTTGGTTTGGCACTCACACTTTTTGCGGGTATCCGTGAGCAGATGAGCTTGGTAAATATCCCCAAGGGTATGAAAGGCACACCTATTGCTCTCATTGTGGCTGGTTTGCTGGCTATGGCTTTCATGGGCTTCAGTGGCGTGGTGAAGGTGTAAATATATCAAGAAAGCAACTATCTTCACAGACAGTTGCTTTCACACCGAAATTCAAATAAGTGATTTGATAAATCAAACCGTTGCAAAGTTACAGCTAATTAAGGAGAATTCAAAACATTTGTAAGATTTTTTTGACAGCTCATAAGGGCCTATGACGAGAAAATGCTTGTTCATAATATTCTTTGCGGTAATAACTTTTTTTATGCCTGCACAGATAGCTGCCCAACATCGCCATTCTCTGTTGCAAAGGTTAGATAGTCTGTTAGATGTAAGGGATATGCGCTCAAAGCGCGACACTAACTATGTATCTCGTCCTGATAAGCACTGGACCTTGCGCTTGATTAATAACATTTCTGGCACCAACTTTAATCTTCGTCTTGTTGATGGAAGCTACGACTCTAATAGTGTTTACTACTTCCGCTTTAAGGATCCTATTCGCCATACCATGACCTTAAGTGCCAACTATCGTGGTTTGGCGGTGGCATTAGCCTTCAATCCCGCTAGTATGTTTGGTAAGAAAACCAGTACTGAAATTAACGTTAACTCTTATGGCAACCACTTTGGCTTCGACTTTATATATGAGACCAACGGCAAATTCAATAGCGTAATAGAAGCTGATGGTGTGGAATTCGAACTAGGATCATTTGTTCGCGAGAAGAGCCTAACCATCAATGCTTACTACGCCTTCAATGGCAACAAGTTCTCTTATCCTGCTGCTTTCAGTCAGTCGTATGTCCAGAAGCGCAGTGCTGGTAGTCTTATGGCAGGTATATCCTACCATCGTGGTTCAGTGACATTAATGGATGATAGGAAAAAAAATGTATATGAATATGAAAACGAATATGAGAATAAGTACTATGACACCAATGATTTTGAAAAGATCAAGATGAGTTATGCCAGTATAGGTGTGGGCTACGGCTATAATTACGTGCCTAGTCGCAATTGGGTGTTACACATCTCTGCGTTGCCGTCTATTGTTTTTTGGCGTGAGAATAAGCTAATCAAGACTATAAGTAGTGAGTTGATGAAAGCTACCTTCCCGGAAGTTACGATTGTGGCACGTGCCTCTGTTGTTCACTATTTTAAACATTTTTTTATGGGCCTTACCATGGTCTACAACCACACCTCTGCTGGTGATTATGACTACCTTCGTCTGACGCACAACAAGTGGCGTGCAAGGTTGATCATTGGAAAACGCTTCTAAATATAGCCTATTTACCAACCTCTTTCAAAAGAGACATTTCTATGGGTCGTCGCAGTATCTCCTATGGGGGTATAGCAGATACTGC
>JAEEOD010000164.1 GCA_016284115.1 Bacteroidaceae bacterium | reverse complement strand
AAATTGCAAACAATACTCGCCAATCATATCCAAAAACAGGAATTACATGGGTAGCTCCCCACATAGCCAAATAAGGTGCAATAAACGATGCAATAGCCTTGATAAACTGTCCAAAAGTTAAGGTCGATGCCAGGTTTTTGCCACCAATGATAGAAGACACCAGAGGGTTGAGTGAGGTCTGCATCAAAGCATTACCGATACCCAGCAAAGAGAATGCCACCAACATGATTGCAAAGTTGTTACCAAACAAAGGTAACAGCAATGAGAACACAGTTACAATGAGTGATAGCATCACCGTCTTCTTGCGTCCAATCTTGTTCATCAGCATGCCAGTAGGCACTGAGAAAATCAGGAACCAGAAGAACACCAACGACGGGAATATATTGGCGACTGAGTCCGTCAGCTGCAAATCGTCTTTTACATAATTTGAGGCGATGCCTACCAAATCGACAAAGCCCATAGCGAAGAAGCACAGCATCACGGGCACCAACTTCGCCATCTGAGATTGATTTTGATTACTCATTATTATTTAGATTTAAATTATATACGATAAAGTTTTTCACCTGCACACTGCCTCCAATAGCATTGAACACTACCTTATTATAAGGTGCATGTGGGAATACCAAATTAGTCATCACAAAGCGACCATCATTCACAAAGGCCTCCACACTACTACGATCCACCAGGAAACGCAACTGCAAATCACCACCATCCACCTGTGTTACAGTAGGTGTGATGAAGTCCTTACTAAATCCTGCAACACCACTCTTGTCGCGGATACAGGTCAACTCACGTTTCGCCATATCCAAGCGATATTCTATCTCCTCACCTTGTCCATTCATCAATCGGAAGCTGAGAGTACCTTGTTTCTTCTGACGTACCGTCATCAGCACCTCATACGTGCCGACATTGTTATCTATTAGTCTTTCGATGACATATTCCTTGCCGACACTAAATGACTTGTTCATCACCTTACTCTTTCGCAAAGCCAATAATTCTGGTGATGGAGCCGATTGCATATAGGTCTCACCATCCTTCACGAAAAGTTGAAGATCACGAGGCACAGAGTTAGAACTGCGATATTGCATAGTAGGCACCTCGTTGGCATATTGCCAGTTACTCATCCACGCCAACGCAATCACACGGTTCTGAGGTGCATTGCTCCATGTAACGGTAGCATAATGATCCTTGCCAAAATCCATCCATTTTGTAGCTTTTGGCGATTCATTCACAAACTGATGTCCGTCAAACGAACCCACAAAATATTGGGTAGCGCTGCCTCCAAAGGGCCCACCAGGATTGATGTTTACTATCAACACCCACTTCTTCTGATTGGTACCAGCCACAGGCAACTCAAATAAATCTGGGCATTCCCAAACTCCATCATGCACTCCTTGTCCCTCACCAAAATTGCTTTCATAGGTCCAATCTTTCAGATTAGGTGATGAATAGAAACGAATTACCTGTTGTACAGCCAATGCCATGATCCATTTCTTGGAGCCCTCATGCCAAATCACCTTTGGATCACGAAAATCAGCTATCTCACCTGTCAGTACAGGATTGCCGGCATATTTCTTAAACGTTCGACCATTATCTGTACTATAGGCAATGCTCTGCATCTGTCGGGCACTAGCCTGTGTATAAAATGCCACAATAGCACCAGCCCCAAAGCCAGCTGTATTGTTCTTATCCACTACGGCAGAACCGCTGAAGATAGTACCCAAACCATCAGGAGCAATCGCCACAGGCAGATGTTCCCATGACACCAAGTCTCGACTAATAGCATGTCCCCAGTTCATATTTCCCCAACGAGAACCATAGGGGTTGTACTGGTAAAACAGGTGGTACTCACCATCCTTATACACCATACCATTAGGATCATTCATCCAACCCCACTGAGGCGCAAAATGATAGACAGGACGCCACAAAATCTCCTTGTTAGATGAATCATAGCTGTTGGCCAAAGCCAAGTTCTTGCTGAAAACCGCCTCTTTTACTTTTGGACGGGCTCCCCCTCTCTCCTGAGGGTTCATGGAGAAGCGCAACACCACATGCTTGCCAGCATACTTCGACAATTCATAAGGCACTGTATAATCCACCTTATTGAGGGCTAGACGCACAGTGAACGTCTCAACCTGCACATTATCTACCATCACACTGATACTTACATCAGGTGCTGAATCTTCTACTGGCAGAATGAGATATTTCTGTGTGGGGTTAATGCGGACCATTCCGTGGCCATCACCCAAATCAACAATCTCAACATCACCAGCTACAGCAAATGTTGCAAGGGCAAATAAGCCCATCAAACAAAACAACAGTCTTTTCATATTTTCTTTTTCTTAAATTTGTCAATAATAAGGGCTATAGCTCCATCACCCGTTACGTTGCAAGCAGTTCCAAAGCTATCCATCGCAATGTATAAGCCAATCATCAGAGCCTGAGCTGCATCATCGAAGCCCAACATCGACTGCAACACACCTAAAGCTGCCATAATGGCTCCACCTGGTACACCTGGAGCTGCCACCATCGTGATGCCCAACATGCAGATAAAGCCTGAAAACATACCAATGCTATAGGGCATTCCCTGCATAATCATCAGTGCCAAAGCACAAGCTACAATCTTCAGCATACTGCCCGAGAGATGAATGGTAGCACAAAGTGGAATCACAAAACCAGCTACTTCGTTGCTTACACCATTCTTCTTTGCCTGCTCCAGTGTTACAGGAATGGTAGCTGCAGATGACTGTGTACCCAATGCCGTAAAATAGGCTGGTAACATAGTCCAAAGCAACTTAAACGGATTGCGATGCACGATACTTCCCGTAATAACATAAAGCATCACCAGCCAGAAGATATGCAGGGCAAAGATAATACCTATAATCTTGATGAACACCACCAAGATGGAGAACACCTGCCCTGTGTGTGTCATATTAAGGAAGATGCCGAAGATATATAACGGCAACAATGGCAGAATCACACTGCTAATTGTCTTGATGATAATCTGTTGGAAGTCACGTGCCACATTCTTTAGGTAGTCCGTATTTAGTGAAGCGGCACCCAATCCCAGCACAAAAGCCAATACCAGTGAAGTCATCACATCCATCAGTGGGGGAATCTTCACACTGAAATAGGGTTCTACACCTTGTGCCTCTGAAATCTCCTCCAAAGGAATGCCTGATGTGATGAGCGATGGAAAGAAGGAAAGACCTGTGAAAAGCGAAAGGAAACCAGCCAATAAGGTGCATCCATAGGCCAAAAACACTGTAATAAGCAACATCTTACCTGCCCCTTGCCCTATGTCAGCAATGGCGATAGTGACCAATCCCACAATGATTAAAGGGATGCAGAAGCCCAGGAACTGACTGAAGATAGAGTTGAATGTTTCAAACACCCTTACCAGTCCAAGCGGAAACACCTGACCAATAATGATGCCCAACACAATAGCTATCAAAATGCGTGGCAACAATCCTATCTTGATCCTCTTCATGCTTTTCATGTGTATTACATTACAAAGATAAGAAAAAATAAAAAAAGCTGCTCGAATTGAACAGCTTTTTTTATTAGTCAATTGTCACTTTTTCGGAGCAACGAGGGCAGAACCAAAACTTGCTTGAACTAAGCCGAGTCGCGAGGAAAACAGAATGTAGTCAATTATCAATTCTTCTTTAATGCAGCAATGCTTTCTTTCAGAGAAGCAATGATGCTTTCTGCATCATGCTGCTTCTTGCGTTCCAGAGCCACCACAGCTTCTGGTGCATTAGCCACGAAGCGCTCATTGTTCAGTTTGGCAAGCACACCCTTGAGGAAGCCTTCCTTGGCAACTAACTCTTTCTCCATGCGGGCAATCTCAGCGTCGGCATCAATCAGGTTGCCAAGAGGTACGGCAAATTCTGTAGTACCTACCATGAAGCTTGAAGCGCCTTCTGCCTTGTTGTCAACCATCTCAATATTAGATAAATTGCACATTTTATTCAACAATGCATTGAAGTTGCCAACAGGATTCTCACCTACCACCTGCAGGGTCAGTTGTTCCTTCTGCGCAATGTTCTTTTGCACACGGATGGCACGCACGCCACTGATGACTTCCTTTACAGCTTCCACCTGCTTCAACAGGTTCTCATCTACCTTGCCCACAGGTTGCATCGGACTTACCATCAGGCTCTCACCTTCCTTGCGCTCGGTGATGTGTTGCCACAACTCCTCACTAATGAATGGCATAAACGGATGCAACAAATGCAACAGGTTGTCGAAGAACTCAATAGTCTTGTCTAACACCTTACGAGGGATAGGTTGCAAGTAAACTGGCTTAATAAGTTCAAGGTACCAAGCAGAGAACTCGTCCCAGAACAGCTTATACACAGCCATCAAGGCCTCGCTTAGACGATACTTGCCAAACAGGTCGGCTACCTCCAAAGCTACGGCGTTCTGCTTGCTCTCAAACCACTTCATAGCAATCTCTGATGCCTCTGGCACCTCAATATCAGCAACCTCCCACCCCTTAATCAGTCGGAAAGCATTCCATATCTTGTTGCAGAAGTTACGTCCCTGTTCGCACAAAGCATCGTCAAACAGGATATCGTTGCCTGCAGGAGCCGAAAGCATCATTCCCATGCGCACACCGTCGGCACCATATTTGTCAATCAGTTCCAATGGATCAGGAGAGTTGCCAAGACTCTTTGACATCTTACGTCCCAGCTTATCGCGAACGATACCAGTAAAGTACACATCCTTAAACGGATAAGTACCCATATACTCTTCGCCAGACATAATCATACGAGCCACCCAGAAGAAAATGATATCGGGAGCTGTCACCAATACACTGGTTGGATAATAGTATGTGATTTCGTCATTGCCTGGGTTATTGATGCCACCAAACAAAGAAATCGGCCACAACCAAGAACTGAACCAAGTATCCAGTGCATCCTCATCCTGACGCAAATCGGCATCAGTAACAGCAGGGTTCTTAGCCTGTGCCAGTTTCAGTGCCTCCTCACGAGTCTCAGCTACCACGAAATCATCATCGGTGTCGTAGTAGTAAGCTGGAATACGGTGTCCCCACCACAACTGGCGACTGATACACCAGTCCTGGATATTCTCCAACCAGTTCTTATAAGTATTCACATATTTCTGTGGATAGAAGTGCATCTCACCCTCCATCACAGGCTTCAGTGCTATCTCGGCAAAATGCTCCATCTTGAGGAACCATTGCAGAGACAAACGAGGCTCGATAGCGGTGTCTGGGTTACGCTCTGAGTAACCTACCTTGTTGGTATAGTCCTCCACCTTCTCCATCAGACCAGCTTCCTGCAAGTCCTTGGCTATCACCTTACGGCAATCAAAGCGGTCCATGCCCACATACAGAGGGCTCTGCTCAGAAATAGTACCGTCAGGATTGAAAATATCGATGGTTTCGAGGTTATGTGTCTTGCCCAGCATATAGTCATTCGTATCGTGAGCAGGAGTCACCTTCAAGCAACCCGTACCGAACTCGATATCCACATAACGGTCCTCAATCACAGGAATCACCCTGTTCACCAATGGAACAATCACCTTCTTGCCCTTTAGCCACTGTGTCTTCGGGTCTTTAGGGTTCACACACATCGCCGTATCGCCCATGATGGTCTCAGGTCGTGTAGTAGCCACTACGGCATAGTAGCCTTTGGCATCCTTGTGAATCACGTTGCCCTCACCACTCTCGTCGATAGTGTCCTGATATTCAGGAGCCACATAGTATTTCAGATAGAACAGGTGGCTCTGCTCCTCCTTGTAGATTACCTCTTCGGTAGATAGCGCCGTCAGTGCCTTAGGGTCCCAGTTCACCATACGCAAGCCACGATAGATGTAGCCCTTGTTATACAGGTCAACAAACACCTTGATCACGCTCTTGCTACGCTCCTCGTCCATCGTGAAGGCCGTACGGTCCCAATCGCATGATGCACCCAACTTCCTCAGTTGCTGCAAGATAATGCCACCGTGCTCATGTGTCCAAGCCCAGGCATGCTCCAGGAACTGCTCACGCGTCAGGTCGCGCTTCTTGATACCCTCGCCAGCCAGTTTCTTCACCACCTTAGCCTCAGTAGCAATAGAAGCATGGTCGGTACCAGGCACCCAAAGGGCGTTCTTGCCCTCCATACGGGCACGACGCACCAGAATATCCTGTATGGTATTGTTCAGCATATGTCCCATGTGCAGCACACCTGTCACATTAGGTGGTGGAATCACGATGGTATAGGGTTGTCTTCCATCAGGTTTCGAACTAAAAAGCTTATGGTCAGTCCAATACTGATACCATTTCCCCTCCACTTCTGCGGGACTGTACTTACTTGCTAACTCCATTTTATCTTATTCTTTACGTTATTTCTTGTAATTTAGGGTGCAAAGATACTAAAATTAAATGACATCAAAATAAGTTCACTTATTTTTTGAACATTTGTAGTCAGAAAAATAAGAAGATAACACTGACCTACATTTGATGTGAAAGGCCTTAAATTGTAAAAAACTGTTAACCACGATGCGCTTTTCTGCTTAAAAAAGCCTAATTCTGCTCATTTGCAAGGCACGCAAAAAAGGCTTTTTTTGTTATTTTTGTTCAAGCAAAAACAACAAATAGTATCACTTTAAAGGTTAATTATCATGTCAAAAACAGTAGATTTATTAGTAGAGAAAAGTCGTGACCTGTTAAAAGGTCTGCGCAAGCACATCAACGAGGGAGGCAATGGTGTTACCCTCACTGAGATCGATGAATTGGAGAAAACCCTTGACGCTCTGGTAAAGGCAAGTGAAGAGTGCGAACTCATCCGTGCCGAACTGGCACCTAAGGTACAACACACCAACGAATTGATGGCTCAGGTAAAAGCCGTCTATGCCGAGAAGAAAAAGATGCTCAAGTTACGCTATCCACAGACACAGTGGCCCGACTATGGGGTACCCGACAAAAGATAAACTTCATCATTATATTTTTATGGCTTCATAGGTATGTTTTGAAAAAATATACATACCTTTGTAGCACAACCACCCGCCAAAGCCTCCTGACAATGCTCACATCGGCGGGTAGTTTTTTATTATCATAACAATCTGAGAACATGAACAACAAGACCAAAGTCATATTATGCAGCTTTCTGCTCTGCTTCGCCATCGGACTGAAGGCACAGGCTCCTGTGCAACATCCCTGGCAAGGTGCTAAAGTAGGTTTCTTAGGCGACTCCATCTGGGATCCCAATGCTTATACTGATGTCAAGAAAACATGGAGTTTTCTCAGCGAGTGGCTGGGCATCACGCCCTATGTCTATGCGGTGAGTGGCAACGAGTGGACACATATCCGTCATCAGGCCGAGCAACTGAAAGTCCAGCATGGCGACGATGTTGATGCCATCATCGTCTTTGTGGGCACCAACGACTTCCTGGCTGGTGTACCCATCGGTGAGTGGTGGACAGAGAAGCGTGAGGAGGTAATGCAAGCGGTGGGGCACCCCAAGGCGCCTGTAAACCGTGTGAGACGGACAATGGTGATGAGTGACGACACCTACAAGGGACGCATCAATCAGGCCGTGAGCCTGTTGAAGCAACTCTACCCCACCAAGCAAATCGTGTTACTGACACCCCTGCATCGTGGCCTCGCCAACTTTGGCGACCGCAATCTGCAACCAGACGAGAGTTACCAGAACAGTGCGGGCGAATATATTGACGCCTATATCCAGGCATCCAAAGAGGCAGCTGACGTGTGGGGCATCCCTGTCATCGACCTCAGTGCCCTCTCGGGCCTGAACCCTATGGTAGAGGAGCAAGTGCCCTACTTCATCAATGCCGATACCGACCGTCTGCATCCCAACACCATTGGGCACGAACGAATGGCAGCAACGCTCTATTACCAACTGATGACCCTCCCAGTACACTTTGACATGGGCAACAAGCAGGCACCCATCGCCACAAGAAAGTACCAAGATGTGCAAGAGCACTCTCCTGATGTGTTTCTGGTGATGTACGATAAAAACGTTGGCAAAGAACCGTTGCTGAAAGCCATTCAGGAGTATGGTGCCGAGATCAAGTACGACTACAATACAATCAACGGTATGGCGTTGAAGAAACCAGCCAACAAGACTCTCGAAGAGACCATGCAATATTTCAGGAGCGTCAAGGGAGTGACAACGGTGGAATACGACCATATCACCCGTCTTACCGACCCTGTGAGACCCAAACCGAGAATAAGATAAATGAACGAAGAGAATGACATAAAAGAGCAGGGACTCATCACCGAGCAACCCTCACACTTCGACCACCTTGAACAGATGTCGGTCAGGGAGTTGTTACAGCATATCAACGAAGAGGATTGTAAGGTGGCTCAGGTGGTGAAACAAGCGATTCCGCAAATCGAGGCGTTGGTAGAGAAGATAGAGCCGAGGATGAAACAAGGTGGCCGATTGTTCTATATCGGAGCAGGCACCAGTGGACGACTGGGTGTGCTGGATGCCAGCGAGTTGCCGCCTACATTCGGGGTGCCTGAGACGTGGGTGATGGGCATTATTGCTGGGGGTGACCAGGCATTGCGTCATGCAGTGGAGCGTGCGGAGGACATTTCTGAGCAAGGATGGAAAGACCTCCAACAATACCAGCCTACGAAAGAAGATACGGTATTGGGGATAGCTGCTTCTGGCACCACGCCTTATGTGGTAGGTACTATTCATCAGGCGCGCTTAAATGGTCTACTGACGGGCTGCATTACCAGTAATCCAGATACGCCTTTGGCAAAGGAGGCTGAGTTTCCCATTGAGACCATCGTGGGTCCAGAATTTGTGACCGGTTCTAGTCGCATGAAGAGTGGAACGGCTCAGAAGATGGTGCTGAACATGATATCGACTACCTTGATGATTCGCATGGGACGTGTTAAAGGTAACCGCATGGTAAATATGCAGTTGACGAACGACAAACTAATCAATCGAGGTACAAGAATGCTGCAAGAATCACTAGGATTGAGCTACGAGGAGGCTCGGAAACGGTTGTTGGAGGCTGGCAGTGTGAATAGGTGTTTGTAAATATAATTTATTATGCATACGAAAGAGGAGAAGATGGAGGCCTTTGGCCGACTGCTCGACATTATTGACGAGTTGAGAGAAAAGTGTCCGTGGGACAGGAAGCAGACAAACGAGAGTTTGCGTCCGAACACGATTGAAGAGGCATATGAGTTGTGTGAAGCGCTGATGAAGAATGACGATAAGGAGATTTGCAAGGAGTTGGGCGATGTACTGATGCACGTGTGCTTCTATGCTAAGTTTGGCGACGAAAAGGGGCAATTTGACATCAAGGATGTGTGCGATCGTCTGTGCGACAAGCTGATATACCGTCATCCGCATATCTATGGTAATGCAGTGGCCGAGAATGTAGGACAAGTACTGCAAAACTGGGAACAGCTGAAGATAAAGGAGAAAGGAGGCAACAAGACGGTGCTGAGTGGAGTGCCTGCATCATTGCCTACCTTGATCAAGGCGTATCGTATACAAGACAAAGCGCGCAATGTAGGCTTCGACTGGGAGAATGCTTCAGGTGCCTGGCAAAAGGTGAAGGAGGAGATTACCGAGTTTGAAGAAGCATCGAAGGACATGACAAAGGAGGAGGCGGAGGCTGAATTCGGTGATGTGATGTTCAGTCTGATCAATGCTGCCCGTCTGATGCATATCAATCCTGACAATGCATTGGAGCATACGAATCAGAAGTTTATCCGGCGCTTTAACTATGTGGAAGAACATAGCATTAAGCAGGGGCGCAATCTTAAAGATATGACATTGGCGGAGATGGATGCCTTGTGGGAGGAGGCAAAGAAAATTGATAATTCTTCATTGCCAAAATAAGAATAATATGTAATTTTAGATAAATTACTCTCACTCGGAAAAGCTCAAATAAATTTAGCTCTACTGAATTTTGTTGCGACTTAACATCAAATACGAGTATTTGTGTTTTCGCTGCTCCAAAATTTGGCTTTTCGCTCGTTTATTCGTAATTTTGCAGCCTCAAATTTTATACAACTATGGCACTTATAGAAACTAACAATTTAAAGGGCGACATTTTCGGAGGAATCACAGCCGGAATTGTCGCTTTACCTTTGGCATTGGCCTTTGGTATTCAAGCATTTGGAAGCATTGATGCCCCAGGAGCCAGTTCAATGGGTGCTCTGGCAGGTTTGGTGGGAGCCACCCTGCTAGGCTTCTTTGCATCGCTCTTTGGTGGCACGCATTCACAAATAAGTGGTCCTACTGGACCGATGACCGTCATCACAGCCAGTTTGATTAGTGGCGTGTGGGCTTCGCAGCATTCGCTGAGCGCCGTACTTATCAGTATGTCGATGGCAGGATTGTTCTGCGGTTTGTTCCAAATTCTGTTTGGTGTTATCAAGATAGGAAAATATGTAAGGTATATTCCCTACCCTGTGCTTTCAGGCTTTATGAGTGGTATTGGTGTCATCATTATCTTGCAACAGCTCTATGCTTTGGTAGGTTTGAAATCACCTGTTTTGACGATAGATATGATTACAGAGTTGCCTGAGCGTGTGTCTAGTGGTGTGTCATACATTGCTCTGCTGTTGGGTTTGGGCACCATCGCCATTATCTACCTGATGCCGAAAATCACCAAAAAAGTTCCTGCTACTTTGGTGGCACTGATTGTGATGACAGTGATTTCGCTGTTTTTCGAGATGGAGGACCGCCTGTTGATTGGTGCTATTCCCGGTGGATTGCCGATGCCTTTCTTTGCTAATTCTAATATTTCTCTTTCTGGTATCGACTGGTACGAAACTATAAAAATTGCTATTGTACCTGGTTTGACATTGGCTGGCCTAGGTAGCATCGACACACTGCTGACATCAGTGGTGGCTGATAACATTACCAAGACTCATCATAATAGCAATCAGGAATTGACTGGTCAGGGTATCGGTAATATGATGAGTGGCTTGTTCTGTGGCATTGGTGGTGCTGGTGCTACCATGCGTACGGTGGTGAACGTGAAGAGCGGTGGCCGCACCAAGATCAGTGGCATGATTCACTCTCTGTTCCTTTTGGCTATCCTGTTAGGCTTGGGTGGTTTAGTACGTTATGTACCTCTTTCGGTACTGGCTGGTATCTTGATTACCGTTGGTTGGGGCATTATCGATTTCAAGGGTTTCAGGGACTTACTGAAGATTCCTAAGGCTGATGCTAGCGTGCTGCTGATTGTGTTTGGTCTGACTGTATTGGTAGATCTTCTTACTGCTGTAGGCATTGGTATGGTGATTGCCTGCGTGCTGTTTATGAAGCGTGCCAGCGACTTGGTAGAAGGTGGTTACAGTTCTTCAGTGATGACTAACTTCGATAAGGAAAGTCCTTGGGCCGATGAGGGTGGCATTCCTGATAACCTTAAAGACCGTATCTATATTCAGCGTCTGAATGGTCCTATCTTCTTTGGTACTATCACCAAGTTCCAGAGTGTGATGAACGATGTGCCTGCCGATGCTAAGATTGTGATAATACGTATGCGATTGGTGAGTTTTATGGACCAGAGTGGCTTGTATGCAATGGAAACAGCTATCAAGGATATACAATCGCGTGGTGCTACTGTGCTGATGACGATTATTCAGCCTCAGCCAATGTATATGCTGAAGACAATGGATGTGATACCTGACCTTGTGCCAGAAAAGCATACGTTCAAGACTTTTGAGGATTGTACGGTATTCCTCAAGAAACTGAAAATTGATAATTGATAATTAAAGGCTGCTCATTATGGGCAGCCTTTTTTTATTGTTCTTTAGGAAGAATCTTGAACTTAACTTTGAGGATGCGACGCTTGTCAAGCGAAAGCACCTCGAACTCGTAGCCCTGATAGATGATCTTTTCATGTACTTTAGGGAATTCACCCTTAAGTTCTAGCAGCAAGCCACCAACAGTGTCACTCTCGCCAGAAGCCTCTTCAAAAGTATCTTCGTCAAGTTGGGTAATCTTATAGAAGTCGGTGAGCAACGTTTTTGCCTCAAACACCCAAGTATTGTCATCAATCTTGGCGTAAGAGCGATCTTCTTCGTCGTATTCGTCTCGAATCTCACCCACAATCTCCTCGATGATGTCCTCCATCGTCACCAAGCCAGAAGTGCCACCAAACTCATCTACTACGATAGCAATATGCACCTTGCTGGTCTGGAAATCCTTAAGCAACATATCAATCTTCTTGGTCTCAGGCACGAAATATGCAGGACGAATCAATGATTGCCAATGGAAATTGTCGGCCTTGCCCAAGTGAGGCAAAAGGTCCTTGATATAAAGCACACCTTTGATGCTATCAACAGTACCCTGGTAGATAGGTATACGAGAATAGACATTATCAATGATGCAGGACAATACATCCTTGTAAGGTGTACGGATATCGAGGGCAATCATATCCATGCGAGAGGTCATCACCTCCTTTGCAGTCTCACCACCAAAACGGATGATACCTTGCAAGATAGTACTCTCATCAGAAATCTCCTGTTTGTCAGTTAATTCGAGTGCCTGTTCCAGTTCATCGACAGAAACATTGTGTTTCTTTGGAGAGAAATATTTGTTCATAAAAAACGTACTATGTACCAATGCCTTGGCAAAAGGCTTAAACAATGAACTGCAGAAGCTGATGCCTGGAGCAGCAAAGCGACAGAACTTCAGTGTGTTTTGCGCTGAATAAATCTTTGGTACTATCTCACCAAACAACAACAAGAGGAAGGTAAGTAATACAGTAAGAATGATGAACTCTGCCAAAGGCGAGGCAAATTGAAACACCTGCATGAAGAAATAATTGCACAACAAAATGATGGTGATGTTCACAAAATTGTTGGTGATAAGGATGGTTGCCAACAATCGCTCTTTGTCGTCAAGCAGGCGCGCAATGCGCTGATCAGCAGGGTTCTTCTTTTCGTCAATGACACTGAGGTCAGTAGGCGAAAGAGAAAAGAAAGCTATCTCTGATGCAGAAGCAAACGCCGAGAAAAATAACAGAACAGCAGCCCCAACAATGGCGACAATGGCCGCTGCTGATGGCTGCTGAATAGTGATATCATTTAATACAGCTGTTAGCTGAGATAAAAACGAGTCTGAGTCCAAAGAATTACAAATTAGTTAAACATGTTGTTAAAACGGCAAGTCTTCTGCTGAATCAGTTGTAGGCTGGGTTGCAGGAGCTGCAGGCTGAGCAACTGGCTGAGGTGCCGCTGGTGCTGAC
>JAEEOD010000163.1 GCA_016284115.1 Bacteroidaceae bacterium | reverse complement strand
CTTCGTAAAAATTAAAATTGTATGACTTTAGTGTTGCAAAGATAATGCAAGTTGAATACAGAACAAAATAAACTGTATATTTTTTATGTTGAAACGCAACCTATCTTATCTAAATATAACCATTATTCTTAATTTATTTGTATTTTTGCCACAAAATAACAAAGATGAATAAAGTTAGAATTACAGCTATACGGCAAACGGTCTATCCCGACCTGATGAAGCAATATGAGAACCCCATCGAACATACGTGCGAGGTGAAGGTGGGACAGCAATGGGTATCCATCGACGGACAATGTCCCGAGGGGATGTGTCCATCTGCCTGGTCATCCATGAAGGAGTTTGTGGAATCGTTGGCCAAAGGCAAGGGCAATTTCTTCGACGGATGGATGCAAAACCCCATGAGTGCCATGATTAGTTGCAACGACGGGTTCCGTCCGTTCAGCTTCTATATCGAGGTAATAGATCAGTAAGCAGCCACTTCGCTGATGCAGAGAGGACCTCGGGCATCGGTGAAGTTTATCCTCAGGGCTTCGGCCGTTATCTTTGGGAAACGCAGGATACGCTTATAGCCGATGGTGGTGGTTTCCTCGTCCAATGCCAAAGGTTGCCAGTTGCCTTCGTACAGGTATTCCACATTGAAACTCTTGACTCGTTGTCCCAAGGGGATGTATTCCTGCAACAGGAGGCGGGTAACAGATTGGGGCTGAGGGAAGGTGAATGTCAGCGAACCATTGTTTACGCCATCTGGCGTTGCCCAATAACTCTCGAAATTAGCATCATTGGCAAGGGCTGGAGCAAAGCGTTTACCTCGAATGTCGGAAGCTTCCACTTTGGCACCCAACAGCAGGTTGTTGCCCAACTCTTGTGCAATGCGTTGATGGAAAGTCACTGCATTGATAGAGTCAGTCTTTGAAATCAGTCCTTCTTTATTGACGGGGAAATTGAGCAGCATATTGCCATTATGCCCTACGCTCTGGTAATAGATTTCCGTCAAATCATCAGCAGTCTTCACCTTGTCATCCTCACTTTCGTGGTAGAACCAACCCGGGCGAATAGAGACATCGCATTCGGCTGGAATCCATGCATCACCATCGGCATGACCTATGAACAGTTCGTCTCCATTGGGATAACCTGGATAAACTTCTGCTGAACGCAGGAACGACCAGTTGGTGGTGCCTACATGTCCTGACTCATTGCCTACCCATCGGCAACCTGGTCCTCCGTCGGAAAAGCAGATAGCGTTGGGTTGCAGTTCTTCCACCATCGCCCAAGCTTGGGGGAAATTGTAATAGGTTCTGCGGTCGATGTTGCGTCGTTCCTTAGCACCGCCATAATAGCCATCGCCTCCGTTGGCACCATCAAACCACACCTCGAAGATGTCTCCGTAGCGTGTCATCAAATCTCGCAGCTGGGCGTGGTAATACTCCACATAAGACGGAGTACCATAGTCGGCTCTGTTTCTGTCCCACGGAGAGAGATAGACACCGAACTTCAAGCCGTACTCACGACAAGCAGCTGCCAGTTCGCCTACCACGTCGCCCTTGTAGGATGAATAGGTAATGTTATAGTCAGTCAGTTCTGTGGGCCACAGGCAGAAGCCATCATGATGTTTGGCGGTGATAATCACACCCTTCATGCCAGCTTCCTTGAAGGTGCGTGCCCATTGCTTGGCATCTAAACGGGTGGGATTGAAGGTCTTGGGGTTGGTGTCTCCATACCCCCACTCCATATCGTTAAAGGTGTTCAAGCCAAAGTGGATAAAGGCGTAGGTCTCCATCTGCTGCCAAGCTACTTGCTTGGGGGCAGGAATGGGATAAACGGGAGCTGGAGCCGGGGTGTTGTCGGCACACGAAACGAGGGCCATAACGGCACAGAATATCAAAGTGTTTTTCATCATTATCATGCTAATAATCAGTTATTGCCTACAAATATAGGAAAAAAGAATCATTCTTGTTGCTAATATGATAGAAAAGGCTTACCTTTGACTAATTATTGTAAAGTTGAATGTTATGAAAAGGATACTATTAGCCCTTTTATTGGCAGTACCCGTAGGTTTAGCTGCTCAGGATACAGAGAAGGAGAACTTGGTAACTGCCGACATACAGTTGTTGACTCATGGTGAGATACGCAAGGGCGGCTTGCCGAAAGAAGAAGGAGGTAACGACAGGTCGAGTTTCCTGTTGGGGCGCTCCCGACTGGTATTGGGTTATGAGCGTCCTTATTTACAGGCCAAACTGAATATCCAGCATACTGGTATTTGGGGCCAGGAAGGCAAAGGAAGCGTCAATGTCTATGAAGCTTGGGCGAAGTTGAATTCCAAAATCGGACTCTTCATGCAGGTGGGCCGCCAAGTGTTGTCGTATGACGATGAACGCATCATTGGTCCGAACGACTGGGCGATGGCGGGTGTTTCGCACGATGTACTGAAGATGGGCTATGAGGGTCATGGGCACAAGTTGCATGCCATCTTTGCTTACAACCAAAATGGCAATAACGCTGATCAAGGTACCAGCTTTTACGAAAATGGTTCAATGCCCTATAAGAGCATGATCACAGCTTGGTACCACTATGATGTTCCCAATTTCCCGCTGGGCGCTTCACTGCTGCTCATGAACATCGGTATGCAAGGAGGCTTTAAAGATCAGAACCCACATACCGAATGGCAACAAGTGTGGGGCGGTTATCTTAAATTCAGTCCTAAGAAATGGAGCTTGGAGGGTTCGTACTACCGTCAGACGGGACGCGAGGAACATGGTGGCAAACTGAGAGCCTGGATGGCAAGCGTGAAAGGCACCTTTGACCCCTCTCCTGTCATTGGCTTCGATGCCGGGTATGATTACATGAGCGGTGACAAGTATTTCAACATCCCGCCAAATGGTACCATAGGACTGATAAAGCACGATGTGATAAGAGGTTTCAACCCTGTATATGGCTCACATCATAAGTTCTATGGAGCTATGGATTTCTTCTATCTCACCACCTATGTTAACGGTTTTACTCCTGGTTTGCAAAACGCCCAAATCGGTGTTCATATAAAACCGCTGAAGAACTTGAAAATCAGTACCAGTTATCACTATTTTGCGACAGCTGTCAAATTGAAGGATCTGGACAGAAGTCTTGGACATGAAATAGAGGTGGAGGGGTCTTATCAAATCATTAAAGACGTGGAGTTGTCTCTGGGTTTCTCTTATATGACGGGCACAAAGACGATGGAGAAACTGAAGCGAGCTGCCAACGACAGCAGTTTGCGTTGGGGATGGGTATCATTGAACATCACGCCGAGAATTTTCACTACTAAGTGGTGATTATTAATATTATTTACGACTTCGTATGCCATGAGTTAGCAAAATTATAATTAATTTTGCGCCCTAAATAAAGCAAATGATAATGAATCCATTCTTTGGTACATATAATACGCCTCATGGTACTGTACCCTTCGACCAGATAAAACTGGAGCATTACGAGCCAGCTATCGTGGAGGGTATGGCTCAGCAAAAGGCTGAGATAGAAGCCATCATCAACAACCCTGAAGCACCCACCTTTGCCAACACCATAGAGCCTTATGAGTCGTCGGGCAAGATGTTGCACCGTACTACTACTGTGTTTGCCAACCAGTTGAGTGCCAACACTTGTGACGAGTTGCAAGACCTTGCCAACAAACTGATGCCTGTATTGAGCGAGCACGAGAACGACATTTGTCTGAACGAACAATTATTTGCTCGTATCAAACAGGTGTATGACAACAGAGGCAACGAATCCTTGAACGGTGAGCAGCAGAAGCTGTTGGAGGATATATACATTGGTTTTACCCGTAATGGTGCGAACCTGAATGATGAGCAGAAGGCTACTTTCCGTGAACTGACCAAGCAACTGAGTCTGCTGTCGTTGCAGTTCAGCAATAATTTGTTGAAGGAAACCAACGACTATCAGCTGCATCTGAAGGATGAAAACGATCTGAAAGGACTACCTGCAAGTGCGGTGGAAGCGGCTAAAGAAGCAGCAGAGGAAAAAGGACTGGATGGATGGATTTTCACCTTGCACAGTCCGTCGTTCTCACCTTTCATGATGTATGCCGACAAACGTGAGCTACGTAAAGAGCTCTATTTGGCATACAATACACGATGCACACATGACAACGCTCAGAATAATGTGGAGGTGGTGAAGCAGTTGGTGAACTTGCGGATGCAGGTGGCACAACTGTTGGGTTACGAGACTTATGCCGACTATGCGTTGGAGAGGCGTATGGCGCAAGACCAGACGCATGTGTATAAGTTGCTGAACGACTTGCTGGATGCCTATACTCCAACGGCTCACCAAGAAATAGAGGAGGTACAGGCTTTGGCTCGCGAACTTGAAGGTGATGATTTCATCCTGATGCCTTGGGACTTGGGGTATTACTCTCACAAGCTGAAAGAGCGCAAGTTCAACTTGGACAACGAAAAGCTGCGTCCTTACTTCGAACTGAGTAAGGTGAAACAAGGGGTATTTGGCTTGGCAACTCGCCTGTATGGCATCTCTTTCAAAGAAAACAAGGATATTCCGGTATATCATCCAGATGTAAATGCTTATGAGGTGTACGACAAGGACGGCACCTATCTGGCGGTACTCTACACCGACTTTCACCCTCGCGAGGGAAAGCAAGGCGGTGCGTGGATGACTTCCTACAAGGACCAGTGGATAGACAAAAAGACGGGTGAGAACAGCAGACCGCATATCTCATTGGTGATGAACTTTACCAAACCCACCAAGGACAAGCCTGCTTTGCTGACGCACAGCGAGGTAAACACTTTCCTGCACGAGTTTGGTCATAGTTTGCACGGCATCTTTGCCAACACTGCCTACGAGAGCCTGAGTGGCACAAATGTGTTCTGGGACTTTGTGGAGTTGCCTTCGCAATTCATGGAGAACTATGCGGTGGAGAAAGAATTCCTGCATACCTTTGCCCGTCATTATAAAACCGATGAACTGTTACCCGACGAACTGGTGCAGAGCATCATTGACGCCCAGAACTTCAACGTAGCTTATGCTTGTCTGCGTCAAGTAAGCTTTGGTCTGCTGGATATGGCATGGTACACTCGCAAAGAAGCATTTGACGTCGATGTGGAAACCTACGAACGAAAGGCCTGGGAGAAAGCGCAAGTATTGCCTCAGGTGGATGGTACTTGCATGAGCGTACAGTTCTCGCACATCTTTGCAGGAGGCTATGCTGCCGGATACTACAGCTATAAATGGGCGGAGGTACTGGATGCTGATGCATTTGCAATGTTCAAGGAGCATGGTATCTTCGATGTGGCCACCGCTACCTCGTTTAGAGAAAATATCTTGTCGAAAGGAGGCACCGAACACCCAATGGCACTTTACAAACGTTTCAGGGGACAGGAGCCTACAATCGACGCATTATTAACCCGAAATGGTATCAAACAATGAAAAAATACTTTATATATATAAGTGTACTGATGCTCGCCCTGCTATCCCTGCCTCTGATGAGCGGATGCAGTCATGATGATGACGTGAAAGTCATCTTTACAGGCAAGGTATGGAAGATGAGCTATATTTTCCGAGAAGGGAACCCCAAGGCATACGTAAATTTCTGGCATGAAGACCGAGAGGCAGAGGCC
>JAEEOD010000162.1 GCA_016284115.1 Bacteroidaceae bacterium | reverse complement strand
AATCTAGTCACCCCGACTTAAAGAATGAAGCTGATAGTCAGAAATGATTTGAAGCTTCTTCCTTTTATCTATAGTTGACCATTTTAAGAAGATATGCTTCGGTCACATGGTCACAGCTGTGACCATGTGACCGTTTCGTATGTATCGTGGGGGCCTTACCTCATAAAAAAGGGTTAAAATACAAGAAGGAAAGGGCATGATGCCTTAACTTTTCATTACTTGATTGTACCCAAACAATCATTCACTTATTCCCAAACGTCTATTCGGTTACACTCAATTTGAAACGTACTTTTTAGCCAGGAGCATTATATAATAGATTTACAAACTTTCAAAAAAACTTGTCTAGCTGATAACCCATCAGCTACGAGCGAGCCATAAAATTCTCTTACGAATTTTATGGCTCGCTTCCTTTAAGTAAAGGGTTTACTTCCTTTAAACGCCTCTTCAGCTACCGCTAAATCCAACGACAGTTGGTAGTCATTTCCTTAAGAAAAAAGAATTGTTTTATTCATTTTTTGAATGCTTGAACACAGCAAACACATCATAGTTATTATCATTGTCATAAGTATCCACTTCCTCTATCTTCTTAATATTGCGGATGATGATAATAGTCAAGGGGATAAAGGCTATTTCAATGGCAGTTATCAATACAAACTGAAACAATAATTGCCTCAGTAGCTCTGCACTAGTGAGAACACCCAAAAAGGCTAGCGGGAAGAAGATGACTGAGTCGGCTGCCTCTCCTGCAATAAAACTGAGTGCAAGGCGCTTAGCAAGCTGCTTACCTTCAAATTTCACTTTCAAGCGACTTTGAACATATATATTGAGAAACTACCACATAAAAAAGCGATAAATGATGCCAATGTGATGCGCTCTGACATACCAAATATAGCGTGGAAACCTTCATCGTTAGTCCAATAGTTGGCACCAGGCAATGCATCAACAAGAGCACCTGCTACCACAAAGATGAAGTTCATCAAAAAACCTGCCCATATTAAAAGTGCAGCCTTCTGATAGCCCCACACTTCACATACCAACACACAGATGATATAACAGATAGGGAAAGTAATCATACCTCCCGTAATTTCCAATGGACCTATAGCTATCTGTTTGGTCTCAAATAGGTTTGATGCAATGAGCGCTACGGTGAAGATGAGGCACATTTGCAAAAACACTATACTTATATGAGATAGTTTGGCTTTCATAAAATGCAGACTTATTTTACCGCTATGCACTCTATCTCTACCAGAGCGCCCTTAGGTAAAGTCTTTACAGCTACGGCTGAGCGTGCAGGGTATGGAGCCTTGAAGAAGGATGCATAGACCTCGTTCATGGCAGAAAAATCGTTCATGTCTGCTAGAAAAACTGTGGTCTTTACAACATTGGCCAATGACAAGCCTGCGGCATCAAGGATGGCACGGGCATTGAGGATGGACTGACGGGTCTGCTCCTTGATACCTCCCTCTGGGAACTGACCTGTGGCAGGATTGATAGGCAACTGACCTGATGCATATACAAAGCCATTGGCCTCGATGGCCTGGCTATAAGGCCCGATAGCAGCGGGTGCCTTTTCTGTACTGATTGCTGTTTTCATATTTTTATTATTTTCTTTTAAAGGTAATATTGAAATATCTTTGTAATAGACATCAGCAAACTCCAATTGGAAGAGTATTTTACCCTCAGTGAGACTAAGGTGGTGAATGTCGTTTACTTTCACACCATTAACATAAAACTCGGCATTGTCATCCCACACAACCATCTCCAACAAACTCCACTCGCCATAGGGGCTTTCAGCATCGGCATACTTCACGATGCGATTGTTACGACCTACAGGATAGGCAGTGCCTTGTGAGTCTGTGCAGGTGACATTTCCTGTGAGCCATGAGTCGCCCATATCACCCTCTTGTACTTGAAACTCAAAACTGGTGGGCCATACACGGTCAGCATTGAAGTGAAAAATAATGCCACTGTCACGAGGTGATTCCTTACGGTCGCCATAACGCTCATTACCCCATTTTACCTTGGCGGTGAGGTAATAATTGCTGTAAGACTTAACAGTAGAAATATAACCAGGATCGGATCCTGAGAAAAACAACACACCGTCTTGTACCACATAATTGTTGTCTAACGGACTGTTCTTGCCATTTTTGGCAGTGAAGACATAGAAGTTGGTCAAGTCCTTGCCATTGAACAGCACCTCAGGTTTATTAGTTGGATCATCCAACTTGGTGAAGGTTGTCCTTAATGGATGGTTCTGCAAGATAGCAGGAATTTCGGCCTTTGGCGTACATCCTATCAAAAGCAGGAAAGCCAAACAAATAAAAGAAAATCGTTTTTTCATATACTAAATAATTTACTATCCCTACAAAAGTAGGCAATATCACTCACATAATCAACAATAATTACCCCAACTATGGGCATATCTCAAAAAAAAATGCTACTTTTGCTCATTCTTAAATCAATAGTCTATGGAAAAGATACAAGTATTAGACAGGGAATTCACCATTTCCATTAAGGAAGAGGAGATTCTGAAACAGGTAGACAGACTGGCACAGGAGATAAGCCATGACTTGGCTGGCAAGAATCCTTTATTCTTGAGTGTGCTGAACGGAGCGTTCATGTTTACCTCAGACCTGATGAAACGCATCACCATTCCATGTGAAGTGCAGTTTGTTAAATTGTCATCGTACGACGGCATGGACACCACTGGCAAGGTAAAGAAGATGATAGGCTTGAGTGGTGATATAAAAGGCAGAACGGTGGTGATTGTAGAAGACATCGTAGATACAGGTATTACCATGAAGAACTTGCTGGAGGATTTAAAGGCACAAGGGCCAGCTGAAGTTGATGTATGTGCGCTACTTGTAAAACCGGACAAATTGAAGGTGGACCTTGACTTGAAGTATGTGGCCATGCGGATACCAAACGGCTTCATTTTGGGCTATGGATTAGATTATGATGGATATGGTAGGAATTATCCGAACATTTATACGGTAATTAAATAGTTTACAGTTTAGAAATAAAAGTTAATTGTATGTTGAATATCGTGATTTTTGGTGCTCCCGGCTCTGGCAAGGGAACACAAAGTGAAAAGATTGTAGAGAAGTATGGTATCAACCACATTTCAACGGGTGATGTTTTGCGTGCTGAAATCAAGAATGGCACTGAGTTGGGTAAGACTGCCAAAGGTTATATCGACCAAGGGCAGCTGATTCCTGACTCACTGATGGTGGATATTTTAGCTGCTAAGTTTGATAGTTTCAAAGACAGCAAGGGCGTTATCTTCGATGGTTTTCCACGCACTATTCCACAGGCTGAGGCACTTAAGCAAATGCTAAAAGAGCGTGGTCAGGAAGTGAGCGTGATGCTGGACTTGGAGGTGCCAGAGGATGAATTGATGGATCGCCTTATCAAGCGTGGTCAGATGAGTGGTCGTGCCGACGACAACGAAGAGACTATCAAGAAGCGCTTAGTGGTGTATCACTCTCAGACTTCTCCACTGATTGACTGGTACAAACAGGATGGCAAGTATCAGCATATCAATGGTCTGGGTGAGCTAGACCGTATTTTTGCGGATATCTGCAAAGCCATCGATGCTGTAAAATAAAACGAGATGCCAGAGTCGAATTTCGTTGATTATGTAAAGATCTATTGCCGCTCTGGGAAGGGCGGCAAAGGTTCTACACACATGCGCCGCGTGAAATACATCCCCAAGGGTGGTCCTGATGGGGGTGACGGCGGTCGTGGTGGCAGCGTGATTTTGCGAGGCAATCGTAACTACTGGACATTACTTCATCTAAAATATAACCGCCATGTGATAGCCGGTAACGGCGAGCATGGTTCACGCAACAAATCTACTGGCAAAGCAGGTGAGGATAAATACATCGAAGTACCTTGTGGGACGGTAGTGTATAATGCCGACACAGGCGAGTATGTATGCGACGTTACTGATGATGGTCAAGAGGTGGTGCTGCTGAAAGGAGGAAAAGGTGGTTTGGGCAACTGGCATTTCGCTACTTCTACTCGTCAAGCACCTGACTATGCACAGCCTGGTGAACCTGAGCAGGAGATGACCGTCATAATGGAGTTGAAGTTACTCGCCGATGTAGGTTTAGTGGGCTTGCCCAATGCTGGTAAATCAACCTTGCTCTCGGTGGTCTCTGCTGCTAAACCGAAAATCGCTAATTACCCCTTCACCACCTTGGTGCCGAACATTGGCATCGTGTCATATCGTGACAATCAATCATTTGTGATGGCCGACATCCCTGGTATTATCGAGGGTGCCAGCGAGGGCAAAGGATTAGGTTTCCGTTTCCTCAGACACATAGAGCGCAATTCGTTACTACTCTTTATGGTGCCTGCCGATGCCGATGATGTGTGCAAGGAGTTCGAATTACTGCTGAACGAATTGATTAACTTCAACCCTGAGTTGGCCGACAAGCAACGTGTGTTGGCAATTACCAAGTGCGACATGCTGGACGAGGAACTGATGGCGGAGATGGAACAAATGTTGCCTGCAGGTGTACCGCATGTATTTATCTCTTCTATCACTGGTTTAGGCATCCAACAACTGAAGGATTTACTCTGGAGTGAACTGCAAAAGGAGATACCTGCAAACGAAACGCTAGTGCATCGTCCTAAAGAAATCACTTACCTTCAGCAGGAGTTGGAGGAAGAAGGTGAGGATGAGGACATCACACCTACCACCATCTTCATGGATGAGGAGGAAGAGGATTGGCACGACTTCTACGACGAGGACGAGGAGGCAAACTAAATCACGTTAAATTCTTCTGGAATATAGCTGCTACGTATGCGCCATTCTTGGGGATAGAGGTTATTGGCTCTGTTGCCCAAGTTCTTGGCAAAGCCAATAGGCTGGTTTCTATACATCAATATCACATAGCCTTTAGGAGCATCAGATGGCAAGGTTATCGTCTCTTTGCGGAGATATGCTACCGCCTGTTCATAAGACACCTCTTGTTGTGGAAAAGCTGTGACATTGAAGGCGGCAGACATTGCCAGATGGTGATTAGGTATAGGGTCAGTGCCTTTCAAAGTAGCCACCAAGATGCCTGCTTCTAATAATTTCAGTCCATGCTTCTGTGCCCAGAAATAGAAAGTGGCAATGGACAATGGCAACGCCCTAACACTTTCTTCATTAACCAACCAGTAGTAACTCTCTGGGCTCAATACCCAAGGTTGGACAACTTTCAAAATGTCCCTTATTGGCAGCGCTGCATGGCGCTTGTCTTTTTTCTTCTTCTCTTTCTCGAAGGTACTGATATCCGGCATATGGAAAGGACGATAACCGATTTCGTCAGGCTTGCGTAACATCGCTAAAAAGAAACCTTCACCTTCGATCTTATGGGGATAAAAATGATATACTGGATACTTGTGTCCTAACTGATTACCCTCCACTTCAGCACCTACAGGCACTTCTAACGGTAATACCTCGGCACTATACTCGTTGACTAGCCACGCCACATTGCGCTCATCCTCCTCTGAATTATAGGTACAGGTACTGTATATCAGCAAACCACCAGGTCTCAAGGTATTCCACACATCAGCGATGATGCCTCGTTGACGTTCGGCACACATCTGTACATTATCGGGAGTCCAACAAGCAATTGCCTCATCGTCTTTGCGGAACATGCCCTCACCTGAGCAGGGCACATCAGCTACAATGACATCAAACAGGTGTTCGCAATCAGCAAATTCGACAGGGGCATTGTTGGTGACCAACACTTCGGGATGTCCCCACTTGACCATATTCTCAGCCAAGACTTGTGCTCGTTGGCGCATAATCTCATTACTAATCAACACACTTCCTGTTGGCAAAGCCGTACGAAGCAGTGTAGATTTCCCCCCAGGAGCTGCACAAAGGTCGAGCGCCACCACTGGTTCGTGGACATACTGGTGAATAGCTTGTTGCAGAAACATGGAAGATGCTTCCTGCACATAATAACACCCCACATGAAAGAGCGGATCAAAAGTGAAGGATGGTCGCTCGGACAGGTAACGTCCTTCTTCACACCATGCCACCTTATTTATATATAAAGGCACATCGGAAGGTGTTACCTGCTTTAGGGGGTTAAGGCGAATACTTGTGGGAGCGTTTTGTTGCAACGCCTCCGTCAAATGGCCAGCCTCTGGCTTACCCAACAGGTTTTCCATTTGTTGTATGAATTCTGAGGGGAGATTTTTCATCATCATTAGCTTTTCTGCCTACAAAAATATAATTTTGTGGGAAAATAATGAAAAAAAAGTAAGATAGGTGCAACTTTTATACTCAGATGTTGCGTCTAATGTTCAGAAGTAACAAAAAAACAATTGCAAATATGAAACGAATCATGATGACAATGGCGGTAGCCGCAATGGGAATGACCGCTATGATGGCACAAAGCCATGAGGTAACCACCACTGACAAGAATGGCAACAAAGTGGTGTATGAAATCAGTGACGCCGCAGCCACCAAAGGTGACACGCTGAGCATTACAACATTTGATCCAAAGAGCGTAGCCAAGAGCGACAGCATCAACAGGGTAAACGATGATCAGGATTACAAACTAACAAGAGAAGATGTAAGAATGGTTTTGGATGAGTTGGATATTGATTCAGGATGGATGAGCACTGCCATTGGCGGAATGATACTCGGTGGATTGATCTGCGTTATCCTCCCTATAGTAATCATCGTAGCAATACTTCTATACCGATACTTTAACCGCAAAAAGAAGTATGAACTGGCTCAGAAGATTGTAGAAAGCGGACAACCTCTGCCAGCCGACTTTGCCAAGGCTCTTGAAGAAGAATATAGCAAAGAAGAGGACAGGGGGCTATATGAGAAAGGTGTGAAGAATGTGGGCATAGGTATAGCATTTTGCATCTTCATGTACCTGCTGACCCATAACTTAGCTTTAGCATGCATCGGACTCTTCATAGTAGCAAATGGTGCGTCTCAGCTCCTATCTTACAACCATCAAAAGGGTTTTCATAATAAAGAGAACAGCACTAATAATACGGACAACACTGACATCAACAACTAACTGAGAGATGATTAATTCACTGAGTGATATATCACTAGTGACCCAAGTGGTGGTATTGCACAACAAAAGTGCATTCGACCAGCTGGTCAGGAAGTACCAATCGCAAGTGCGAAGGTTCTTCCTGAACCAGACTTGCGGCGATAAGGAACTCAGTGACGACCTGGCACAAGACACATTCATCAAAGCATATACAAATCTAAAAAGCTTTAAAGGATCAGCAAATTTTTCAACTTGGCTCTACAGAATTGCATATAATGTTTTTTTTGATTATATTCGCAGTCAGAAACCTACATCTGATTTGGAAGTGGTGACCACTGATAGTGAGTATAGCCACGAACAACAAGACTTAGCCAAAAAGATGGATGTATATGCAGCCCTTGAGCAATTGAAAGAAGCTGAAAGAACCTGCATCACCCTCTTTTATATGGAGGAATTGGAGATTAAGAAGATTGCCGAAATTACAGGCATGGCAGAGGGAACGGTAAAAAGCCATCTGAGCCGTGGAAAAGAAAAGATGGCCAACTACTTAAAACAAAACGGATATGGAAGATAATGATAAACTGATTGAGCAATTCATGAAGCAGAGTCGGCAGGAGATTGCCGACGATGGCTTTACAGAACGTGTGATGCGTGGTCTGCCTGAGCGCAAGCCTCAACGTGACTGGTTGCCAGAGGTGTGGAATGTGGTGATGATAGTAGCAGCCATTATCCTGTTTGTTGCTGTCGGAGGTGTGACAGCCATAAAGAACGCCCTGTATCAGTATCTCGACGGTGCCCTGACACAAGGTGTTGACATCAGGGTGATCTTTGCATTGATGTGCGCCTTTGTCTTCTACATCTCCCAAAGGGCAATTCAAAAAGCTTGATGATTGTTGAACCATTAAATCTATACAATTATGGGAATTATTATTAGTATTATTATTGGATGTGTCTGCGGTTTCTTGGCAGGCAAGATTATGAAAGGTGGAGGCTTCGGCATTTTGATCAACTTGCTTTTAGGTATTGTTGGTGGTGCCGTTGGTAGCTGGCTCTTTGGAATGTTAGGTATCGACTGGGGTGGCATTATTGGAGAGATTGGTACAGGTACTATTGGTGCTATCTTGGTGCTCTGGATTGCTTCTTTGTTCAAGTAATAAGACAGGATTGCGACTTTGCAACCCAGTTGCAAAACATTTGCCATACTTTTGTAG